>NZ_CAXLMO010000018.1:0-18576 GCF_964187635.1 Candidatus Seribacter sulfatis
CTTCTGGTTTACTTGATGTTGGGTATGGTCCCGACAGGGTAAATCTCAAAAAGGGGCAGTATGTACACGACTCTGCAAACAACGAATATTTTGCAGTTAAGTCCGATTTTTCTTTCTCTTTAACAGATCCCGATATTCAAGCTACTCACTTTAGTGGAACTTCATTAAATGTTGTCGGATTGACTGAGCGATCTGATGGTAATGTTTTCTTATTAGGTGATACATTACCTACAGAAGGCAAGGAACCTATTTACTCCACAACTAGGCAACTTGAAGCGAAGTCTGGTGACTACATTTACGATCCCGATAACAACGATTTTTATATCGCTAAGCAAGATATTACCAAGCCTGCATCCTGGGTCACTGGAGTGCCAGTTTCCTCCGGTGAGATGTCGACCGCAAACGGATTACTTTATTTTGCCAATTCCTCAATTACCGCAGAGAGCAATACCCTGGAGAACTTTGGAACCAACTGGACTACGGCATCAACATGGCAGGAAGGCTTTGCATTTAGCGCAGGAGACCATGCTTATAAAGACGGTATTTACTATACTACTGCCACTGATCTTTCCCCTACAGATAATACTGAATTAGATTTTGCATCGAACTGGACGGCTCAGACACTGCCTGATTATTCATTGCAAGAGGGTGCATTTTTTAGCAAAGTAGGAAGTTCCATATCGGTAAGTGGTCCACGTTCTGCTCAGCAAGGAGATGATTGGACTCCTAACCTTTCTTATGATTATGGACAAATTGTTTATCATGAAGGAAAGTATTTTCAGTGCCAAAAAAATAATTTTAATAATTACCTGAATATCCCAAGTCTTTCTGGTGATCTTCCACTTGTTACTCCAAGTGATGTGAATGTACCTACAATTAGTGGTCAATTGGTTGCAAACGATGTTTGGTTACAAGTCGAAAAGCCTCTTAATCATGTGTTTAAGTTTAAGGTTGAAAACTCAAACCGCCCTGCTGTCGGAATCCAACCAGCAGGCAGTTCGGGGATAGATGCAAAAGCAGAGGCTATTGTTGATTCTGAAGGCGAAGTTGTTGGACTGAAAATTATCGAACCTGGGAGATATTTCTTCGGTTCATCCAGTGGTGGTGAAGTTCCTCCTTCATTCCAAAAGGCAAAGGTTATTTTATCTGATGGGCAAGAGATGGAAGCAGATATACTTTGGGGGCAAAATCCAAGTGATCCTGGACCTTACAAGATTTTAGGATTCGATATTTCAGGAGATGTTCCCCTCAAGGGAACCGCAATGAGTGCTAGTATCGGTGACAGTTTTTCTTTTGCTACTGGCACTAAAACATTTTTAGATCATCGCGATGCAAAGGGAAATGTGATCAATATTTCATACACTGGCAGTGATAAAAATTCAGAGTACTACATCGGAAATGAGAGTAAGTTGTCCGGTTTTCTTGATGCAGAAAATAACGGAACTAAAGAACTTGGTGATGTCGTTAATTCCCTTGTAGATCTAAGAGATGCCTTGTCCAATGCTACGCCCTCGCATTATTCGCAAGCTGTTGAGGATGAGGAAATGGAACTACTTCAACAGGAAGACAAGTTGATTAACAAACTTGGAGAAATTTCTGCAAGAATGGTACGTATGGAAACAGTCAAGTCTCATGATGAAGACTATTTTGTTCAACTCGACCAGAGAATATCTAACGATGTTGATATTGATTTATCCGAAGCAATAATGAGATTGACTCGCTTATCCACTTCATACCAAGCTGCTTTGCAAATTGGCTCCCAACTTTTAAACACTTCCTTGTTGAATTATCTATAATTCTCAGAGATGAAACTTAAAGTAGACGATGATTCAAATGTCCCGGAAATCGGGCATGCAGAAACAAGAAGCGAGATAAAACTTCCGCAGGGTTTATTTGGTTTCGCAGAGATTCGTTCGATGGAATTAGTTTTTGACCAAGACGAACTTCCCTTTATGTGGCTACGCGAGCAAAAGCAGGATGGACTTGCGTTTATTGTTCTAGAACCAGGAGGAATTATAAATAATTACTCTGTCGAGATTGCAGACGCAGATGTCAAACTCCTAGATATTACTGGTCCTGAGGATACTATGATTTTGAATATTGTTACATTACCTCCTGATCAAAGTGGGAAAATTTGTCTTAATTTAGTCGGTCCTATCATTGTAAACAGAAGGAATTTGACTGGAAAGCAATGTATCATCAATAACCACGAAGAATTTTCAGCTCGCCATGTTTTAGATGTTGGCGGAGAAGGTCTCTAAATTGCCTGACCGAGACTAATGCTGATATTATCTAGAAAAGTTGATCAAGGAATTAGAATTGGTGATGAAATAGAAATTTCTATTACCAAAATTGAGGGGGATTCCGTTAAGATTGGGATATCTGCACCTCGTTCAATTTCTATTCTTCGACGAGAAATTCTTGAGGAGATGCAATCTTCCAACATTGCTGCTGCTGTTACTAATGTTCCTAAGCAGAGCACTCTTAAAAGTACATTGGCCGCGGGTTCGGCAAAGCAATTAATTGCACAGATGAGGGCCAAGAAAGCGGCTAAAGAATCTACACAAGAAAATAAATAAACTTTCTTTTCACTTTAAAGAATTATAATTATGGCCGTATTTAAGCCTTTCAGAGCAATTAGACCCAGTGCTGATCATGTTAAGGGGGTAGCATCCCGCCCTTACGATGTTTTAAACTCTAATGAAGCGAGGCATGAAGCGGAAGGGAACGACTTATCTTTCCTTCATGTGGTAAAGCCTGAAATCGATTTACCGGTTGATACAGATCCGTATTCAGATGCGGTTTATGAAAAAGGAAAAGTTAATTTTCAAGATTTGATGTCCCGTGGAATCCTTAACCAAGATCCTGATTCATCATTTTACATTTATCGATTAACTATGGACGGTCGCAGCCAAACGGGTTTGGTTGGCTGTTGTTTTTTTGAGGAATATTTTGATGGAATTATAAAAAAACATGAACTGACTCGACCGGTGAAAGAAAATGATAGAGTTAGGCATGTTGAATGTTTAAACGCGAATGCAGAACCCGTCTTTTTCTCATACCGAGGCAAAAGTTCAATTAATGAGTTTGTTCGCCATAAGACAACAGAAACTCCTGAATATAATTTTATTGCCGATGACCAGATCAAACACGAACTTTGGCCCATTTCGAATACAGAAGATATCAAGTTTATTACAGATGCATTTAAAGAAGTGCCTTATCTTTATGTTGCTGATGGACATCATCGCACTGCTGCGGCCGCTCGGATTGGGAAAAAGCGCAAAGAGGAAAACCCTAATCATACTGGTCAGGAGGAATATAATTACTTCCTCACCGTTCTTTTCCCTGATGATGAATTAAAAATCTTCGATTATAATAGATTAGTGAAGGATTTAAATGGACTGAGTCCCTTAGATTTTCTGACTAAATTAAAAGATTCTTTTATTGTTTCTCAGTATGGTGACGGCGATCCACAACCAACAATGATTAGAGAGTTTTCTCTCTACTTGGAAGGTCAGTGGTATCGTTTACTGGCAAAAGATGGATGCTGGGATAAGAATGACCCCGTTGGCGATTTAGATGTTACCATATTATCAGAGAAGGTACTGACTCCGTTACTCAATATTATTGATTTAAGAAAAGATAATCGCATTGACTTTGTTGGCGGAATCAGGGGATTAAGTGAATTGAAGAGACGAGTTGATTCTGGTGAAATGGTCGCTGCATTTGCATTGTATCCTGTAACGATGGAACAATTATTAACTATTGCTGACGCCGGGGAGATCATGCCTCCCAAGACAACTTGGTTTGAACCTAAATTAAGAAGCGGCCTTTTCGTTCACGATTTAGAATAGATTAATCATCTAAATTGATTTTCTTTATCAAAAGATATCAATAATTGTAAGCATGAACCTACTAATTCTTAGTTCATCCACTGGTGGGGGGCACAACATGCGGGCAAATGCCTTAAAGTATTGGTGGGAGCAAAACGGTGGATCGGCAAAAATATCACAGCCTTTAGAAAGTAGTTTTATTTTATACCGAATGGGTAGTAATTTTTATAACTTTATACAAAAAATCTACCCTGCATTTCATTTCATTTATTTCAATTTCCTAGAAATTGCTTCATTGCATCGTTATAAAATGTTAATTCTTGGAGCCACTTCCTGGTTTGAGGAAATTGGTCGTTTTAAACCAGATATAGTCGTCAGTGTTCATGCACATCTAAATCATGGGTATTATGAGCTGCTACAAGAGAGATTTTCTAATAATTTAAAGTTTGTAATTTATTGTGGTGAACTGGCGGATGGAGTTGGTTTTAGTCGTCATTGGGTAAATCCAAAAGTAGATTATTTTTTAGGTCCATTTGAAGAAACTTGTAATGCAGCGATCAAGAGGGGGATGCCTGCAAATAAAACTCAAGTCGTCGGTCCACTTTTAAGAAAAGCTTTTTATGGGGAAATATCTGAACAACAGAAAAGAAGTATTTTAAGTAAGCATGATATATCGCATAATTTACCAATATTCCTCTTGGGCACTGGAGCAAATGGAGTAAATCGGCATCTTAATGTGTTACATTCGCTTCAAAAATATAATTCTGATTATCAGGTGGTCGCGTTGTGTGGAAAAAATGATAAAATTTATAATGAAATACTTAAAATAAAAGATTTATTTAAATTTAAAATTATTCCTCTCCGGATCATTGGTGATGAAGCGATGGCTTTATTGTTGCAGAGTGCTTCTTTTTTATTTGCCCGCCCTGGGGCGGGAGCCACGACTGAAGCAATTGTTTGTGGAACCCCAATTATATTTGATATTTCTCGTGGAGTAATGCCTCAAGAAATAAACAATCTCAATTTTTGGAGGAATCGAAGTGATTCAATTGTTTTATGTCGTAACCCTAAAATTATTAATCAATTAATTGAACCGAGATTACCTAAAATTAAAATTGGGATAGACTCCTCTCCTCAGGTATTAATAAATCGGTTGATTGAAATCTGTGGATGTAGCAAAAGATAGATTGGTACCTTATGCAGCAGCACTGTCTCTCGAGGCTGCTAGTTCGGAAATTATGAACCTCTTTCATGTTGGTAAGTTGTTAGAGGTTACCTTGCTTGACAATTACTACATTCAACTTGGGGGGAAGGGGCTTTGCTTTAAAGAAAGTAAACTGTTAAAAGCGGTTAGCACTGGGTTTGCTTTTCCTCGACTTCTTCCTCTTTTCGGTAATTTTAATAATGCATTTACTTCAATCTTGATGTTATTAAAAATTAAAAAAATTCTATCAGCAAAACTTTTAAATAATCAAAGTATCTCGGTTGCATTACGAGCTGGCTTAGCGGGGACTGCTGCATTTGCTAATCATGACTTAAGGTGTAAGGAATTGCTAAGTAATGAAAAAGAAGGCCGTATTTTGTTTAAAGTTTCTGGAACTGACATTGCGATATGGTTCTCCTTCTCCCAAAATGATCTTTGTCGTGTTGATTCTGGTGTTATGGATTATGAGCCTACTGCCGTTTTCACATTTCTAAGCCTTAAGGTAGCCCGCGATGCAATTAGTGGTTGGTTTGATCATTTAGGCGGTCCTGCATTAGGGGAAGCTACAATTTCTGGAAACCTTCCATTATTAGATAAAATAGGGTATATTTCGCGAATAGCACAAAAAACGATACCCTCTATTATATGAGTTTAAAAAGAGATACTTCAGATAGTCTGTTTTCACGTGCATTGAAGGTAATACCCGGTGGGATTTATGGACATGTTGCTCCAATTGCTGGATTGCCGAGGCATTTCCCCCATTATACTAAAAGTGCCTCGGGGTGTCGGTTTGAAGATGTGGACGGTAATGAGTGGCTTGATTTTATGTGTGGATTTGGTGCAATTTTACATGGGTACTCAAATTCTGAAATCGAGGAGTCTGCCAATGAGCAACGATCGAAAGGGGCAGTATTTAATCAACCCAGTCAAATTATGGTCGAACTTGCTGAATTGTTGACCACTAATATCAATTTTGCAGATTGGAGCGTTTTTGCAAAGAATGGATCCGATCTTACCACCTGGGCAATTCGTGTAGCTCGTGAAGAAACTGGCCGACCATTTGTAGTAAAAGCGAAAGGAGCTTACCACGGAGTAGATGCATGGTGCGATCCGGGATTTGGTGGACGAGTAGAGAATGACCGCTCTCATGTTTTAGAATTTTCCTGGAATAACCTAGATGAATTTCGTTCGTTGTTAGAAAATTATAGAAATCAAATTTCTTCGGTTATTTTAACTCCTTACCATCACGCTGCATTTGGTCCTTCTATTTTACCTGATCATAACTTTTGGCCTGTTGTGGAAGAGGAGTGTAAAAAGAATGGAATAATTTTAATTTTAGATGATGTAAGGGCAGGGGGGCGTTTGGATGATTGCGGTTCCCACAGATATTTTGATTTCACACCTGATTTATCGGTATATTCTAAAGCGTTGGGGAATGGTTTTTCAATTTCTGCTTGTGTTGGTAAGGAATTTTTAAAGGCTGCCTCAAAAGAAGTTTTTTTGACAGGTAGTTGCTGGAATGATGCCGTTGCCATGGCGGCAGCTCAAAAATCAGTTCAAATTTCACAGCGTGATCAGGTTGCCCAATCAGTACTAAAAAAAGGAGACTATTTTTGCGCAGGATTAGTTGCCTGTGCTCAGGATTTGGGTTTGCCTTTTACTATGACTGGTCCTTCCTCCATGCCATATCCTTGGTTTGACGGAGATGATGATTTATTTCTTATTCAGAAATTTTGTGAGTTGGCAGCGGGTAAAGGTTTATATTTCCATCCCCATCATAATTGGTTTATTTCCAATGCGATGGAGTATACTGATTTAGATTTGGCCTTAGAACTCGCCGGGCAGGCAATGAATGAGTTACAAAATCTTAATTAAATTTTTCTGTAAAAAATCTTATCAAAAATTCTTCTTCGGGGTTACATTCAACGATTGAATCTTCTAGCCTCCAAAGAAGTTCTCGAAGTTCAGAAAATGCTTTTTTTATTTCTTGAGAGCTTGGCTTTTTTCCTGGTGAGAGAATAGGCATTATCGAAAAAGCAAAATCACCCAAAAGAGATGCAATATCACGATTTGCGAGAATAATTCTCAAGGAATTAAGCATGGAATTTCTTTCACTTGTTGTTTCCGCAGGTAATTCTGACCAAGCCTTGTCGCATAAAGTAGTTAATTGAACAAGTAGTTGATTTAACCCCAATCCGCTTAGACTTTTTCGAAGTGTGAGAAGACTGTTATCGAGCGAAACAAAAGGAGATATGCTTTCGTTCAGTACTTCCTTAAGCTCTTTAATTTGTTTGGGGTGTACCAAGGTAGCACCCTCCAGTTTTGCACCTCGGTCATTAAAATTTATTACGGTTTTATTACCTGAAATCTTTTTGCAGTAGTCGGAAGTTTCTTGCCAGTCAGAAAGAAAAGGAGTCGGGACTGTTTCGTCATAATTACCAGGGATGCGATGGTAATGAGATGCGTGAACTTGAATATGGGATCGGTTTGTATTTTCAGCATAACGGTCTTGACCATCCCCGCCTCCCGCTAAATCGAGACCAATTGTGAGAATCGCTGAAGTATTTAAAAAATCAGCAAATGCCAATGCACTCAAGCCTGCGTTATTTATTGCAAGATGGTTTGTTTTGGATATTCCTTTTTCTGCAAGCCAATCTTCCGTAATCACACGTCCCGATAAATAAGCACAATTTTCTCCCCAATGTTTCCTCCAACTATCATGGGATTGGGTGGAGAGTATAGCAATTCCGGGAGTGTAATCTGGATCGCTACATGAATCGAAAGTTTTTTGTGGATCTATGCTAACAACAAAATCAGGATCCATTCCTGCACTCTTTAATGCCTTGAGGCTACTGTCTGCAGCTACAATTATGGGCTTGGGAATATTCGAATTAAGTAATGTTAAAGTAACATCAAGTGAAGGCCCGGCACCAACAACAACAGCTAAGTTCCCTTGTCCAAGTGAATTCCATTCATTGGGTAATCTTTTAGTTAGGTAACCGGCCAAGTTCGTGAATATTTGTCTTTGCCTTAAAAAGCCGGTTTCCGAGCGGGTACGCCTTGCGCGCATAGTGGAATCAATTTCAGCAATTACAAGGTCTAGAATTTTTGTATATTCAGTGGGATTATCTTCCTCAATCTTGTTACTTACTTTTACAGAAGGAGGGGTGTGATAATCGAGAAGTATAAAAGTTTCCAAAGCACTTTTAAATGTGAGGGCATTCTTGCTCCGGCTAATATTCTTCACATTTGAAGGTAGGGGCATATCTTGCTGAATCGGAGGCGAAAACCATAAAATTCCTACAGGAAATTTCTCCGATTCTTCCAGTAATTGATCTTTGGAAAGTGGACCGAGCAAAATTACGGATTTTGCACCACTTGAATCTGACTCAGAAAGCCACTCAGTCGTCATATTGTAACGAAATTTAAAATTGAAAAGAAATTGTACAAATTATTATTCTTAAATGAACGGTCGATCTTTCGAATCGACTAAATTAACTATTATCTTTCTAATATGTAATTACTATGTTTAACGACAAATCAATTCTTGTAACTGGTGCGACTGGATCGTTCGGACAAATGTTTGTTAAAACTATTACTGAGAGATTCAATCCTCGTCGTGTAATTGTTTATTCTCGTGATGAGTGGAAACAATCTGAGATGCAAAAAGATAAAGCTTTTACCCAGGGGCAGGTCAGGTTTTTTCTTGGCGATGTTCGCGATAAAGACCGTCTTTGTCTTGCCATGAGAGGTGTTGAATACGTTATTCATGCGGCTGCACTTAAGCAAGTCCCTGCAGCGGAATATAATCCGCATGAATTTATCAAAACTAATGTAGATGGTGCAACAAATGTAGTAGAAGCTGCTTTACATGCGGGTGTGAGCAAAGTAATTGCATTAAGCACAGACAAAGCGGTCAATCCAGTCAATTTATATGGAGCTACCAAGTTGTGCTCGGATAAGGTTTTTGTAGCGGCTAATAGTTATGGTGGAGAAAGTGGAACAATTTTTTCAGTAGTGAGATATGGCAATGTAGTGGGAAGTCGAGGAAGCGTTGCCCCATTATTTGCAAATCAACGCGAGTCTGGTTCCCTCACGATTACTAATCCGGACATGACTCGTTTTTTAATCACTTTACAGGACGGGGTTGATTTTGTGTTACAATGCTTAGAACAGATGGTCGGAGGCGAACTTTTTGTTCCTAAAATTCCAGCCTGTTCCGTTGCTGATATTGCCAATGTAATTGCTCCTGATTGTAAGTGGAATACCATTGGACTAAGACCCGGTGAGAAGATCCATGAAGTACTTATTCCAGAAGATGAGTCTAGAAATGTCTTAGAGTTTGATAATCATTTTGTTATTCAACCAATCCAATCTTTTTGGGGTAATAAAATAGGAGTTTTAGGGGGAGTTCCTTGCTCCGACGGATTCAAATACGCAAGTAATTGTAATTGTGATAACCTGACTGTTGAGGAATTAAGAGTCCTGCTGTCTGATTTTTTACCGCCCCCCCAATCTAGCTGACAGCACCCATTTCTCACGGTGGAGATTCTCACCAAAATTACTGATCTTAGTGAACCGCCTTTGGTTGTTGCCGAACTATCGGGAAACCATGGGGGTAGTATTGATAAAGCATTCCAATTGGTAGAAGCTGCAGTTGAAGCGGGTGCAGATGCAATTAAATTGCAAACTTACAAACCAGAAACAATAACAGTTAACGGTAAAGATGACCGCTTTTTATTAAAAGAGGGATTATGGAAAGGTCGTTATTTACATGATCTTTACCAAGAGGCAATGACTCCATGGGATTGGCACAAGCCCCTTTTCGATAAAGCGAATGAACTTGGTGCCTTTTTGTTTAGCTCTCCATTTGATGAAAGTGCGGTCGATTATTTGGAGTCTAATCTTGATCCTATCTTACACAAAATTGCTTCTTTCGAATTAAATCATTTTCCTTTGTTAGAAAAAATCGGAGAGACGAAAAAACCAGTCCTTGCAAGTGTGGGAGTCTCGAGTGAGTGGGAAATTAAAAAAGCAATTTCTATATTAGAATCAAAGGGCTGCCCCCACATCACACTTTTGCATTGTGTAAGCGAGTACCCGGCTCAACCCGAAGATTTTAATTTGGCTTCAATGCTAAACCTAAAAAAATATTCGGATGACATATCAATTGGTTTATCTGACCATTCACCTGGCCATACAATTGCAGTTGCAGCGACTGCTTTGGGAGCACGAGTTATTGAAAAGCATTTTACTTTAGATCGAAATGAAGACTCGATTGATGGTGGATTTTCTATGCTACCCCACGAATTTAAATCCTTGGTGGATCAAGTCAAATGTACTCACTTGGCAGTGGGAACAATTGATGGTTCAAATCATAAGGTTGAAAAGAAAGGATCCTTTTTTAAACGTTCGATTTTGGTCTCTAAGGTAATTCATCGCAATGAAACACTGACTACTAATAATTTAAGAGTAGCCCGTCCTGGAGATGGTTTGTGTCCTAGCTTATGGAATGAAGTACTAGGGAAGGTAGCCAATCGAGATATGATAGTTGGACATCCTTTATCCTTAGATGATTTTCAAGATAAATAGCATTAATTTTAAATAAATTAGTTCATTTTTGCATTAATTGGGTAAGTGATGCTATGTTTATAGGTGACCCATAGTAAAATCGAGGAGCTTAATATACCAATTTTTACGGGATCCACTGATGAACGCCTTCGCCAAGCATGTTGTTGGGTTTCAACGCGATGCCCCGGTCGATCGCTCACACTTGAGCAAATTGGCAATATTATGGGCGTATCAAGAGAAAGAGTTCGTCAAATTGAAGCACAGGCACTTCGCAAGCTAAGGCATCCATCACGTATTAATATTCTAAGGGACCATCAAGCTTAATACAAAATTGGATTATTTAATGAGAAGGCTGAGAAGTTTCTCTTTCAAAATTATCCAAATAGCCTATTCTTGAAATTAGTGAGCAATGATATTAATAATCTAAATATTCAAGATGCCTTTTTATTGCTCAACGGAATTTCGAATGTGGGCCCAGTTTCTGCGAGAAATTTAATCCAGTATTTTGACGGTGACCCGACGGCAATCTTCCGTGCTAATAAATCGGAATTATTTAAGGTCAATGGTGTTGGAAATAAAATTGTTGATTCTTTGATCAACCCCAAAAACCTGGAATGGCTTTGTTCTGAAAAGAAGAAAATTGAAAATCGTGATGCTTCTTTTATTTCACAGCCTGATTTACCATCAATTTTATTGGAAATTTATGACCCCCCGATCGGGCTTTATGTATCTGGTAATCTAACAAACCGGCCTTTCGTCTCGATCGTAGGTACGAGAAACCCGACAATGTATGGCCAGAAGCAAGCGAGGGAAATAGCGTCTTATTTAACTGAAGCTGGTTTTTGTATTGTGAGTGGTATGGCTCGTGGAATCGATACGGCAGCACATGAAGGTGCCCTAGATGCAGGTGGCCCAACAATTGCCTTTTTGGGGAGTGGTTTGGACATTGTGTACCCGCCTGAAAATATAAATTTATATCAACGAATTATTAAACAAGGGGCAGTTATTTCAGAATTTCCTTTTGGGCGAAAAGCGGATCGCAGGACATTCCCTATGCGTAACCGTTTAGTTTCTGGAGTAGCACAAGGAGTTATTGTGGTAGAATCAGCGTCATCAGGGGGCAGTTTAATCACTGCACAATTTGCAGCAGATCAGGGAAGAACTGTCTTCGCTATACCTGGGCGCATTGATCAACCCAGTTCTGCCGGTTGTCATAAACTGATTCGAGAGGGAGCAACACTTATCCGTTCTGCAGTCGATGTGATTAAAGACCTACGCCCCTACATGAATGAAGAGCAGTATTTACTTAATTTTGATAATGATAAAAAAGAAACTTCTCTGGAAAACGCTTCCTTTCAAAATTTGAACAAAAGTGAGCTGAAACTTGTCAATGAATTGAAAGAGGGAGAGCAACTTTCACTCGATGAATTATCACATAGAACAGGGTTATCAATTGCTGAAACAATGTCCCATTTAACTCTGCTAGAGCTTAATCGTTACATTAAAAAATATCCGAGCGGGAAATACGAAATTATTTAACCCTGCATCGTATGTTTGAATGTAGGGTATTACTTTTAATTTTCAATAATTCGGATTTTACCTCTTGATTTAAAGAAAGTTTTGAGATGGGGTTAAGAAACTGTTTTTCAGGTTCAAAATATGATTCATGCTGTAGCCATTACCTCTTCTCCTCATTGGCCTTTATTTGTACTTTTGTTAAGTGTTTGTTGGGTCGTTTTTGGAATTACAAAACTTAAAATTCATGCATTTTTAACTTTAATGGTCGCGGCTATTTTCGTTGGAATGCTATCGGGTCCTTTACCTGAGCTTTCGATTGAAAATAAAGGTCTTTTTCACAATCGAGTAGATTTACCAGCCTCTTCAGAAACTGATTATACTTTGGCGATCAAATGGTCCCTTCTTGGATTTGGCAACACAGCAGGCGGAGTGGGTTTAATTATCGCACTGGCAGCAATTGTTGGAACTTGTATGATGAAAAGCGGGGCTGCTGATCGGGTAGTTCGTTTTTTACTTTCTGTTTTTGGAGAAAAATATGCTGGTTTTGTTCTTCTACTAAGTGGATTCCTACTATCCATTCCAGTCTTTTTTGATACCGTATTTTTTTTATTAATTCCAATAGCTCGTGCAATGGCCGTCCGTGCAGGAGGTAAATATTTATATTTTGTATTGGCAATGGCAGGTGCCGGGGCAATTACTCACTCGATGGTTCCTCCTACACCAGGACCACTTATGATCGCGGATGGATTGGGTCTCGAGGTTGGTGAAGCGATGGTTGCTGGTGTAATCGCGAGCATTATACCCGCCTGTTTAGTTCTGTATTTAGCCAAATGGTTTGATTCAAAATATAATTTCCCGATGCGTGAAGTCGCGGGTTCATCCAAGAAGAGCCTGGAAATAATTATAAATAAATCCGATGAAGACTTACCCTCAGTCTTTTTATCCTTTCTACCGATTGCTTTACCCGTGGTTCTTATTTCTGGATTATCAATCTTGAATCTGGTCAGAATGCATTATACTAATTTCGGTGGTTTGGACTCTGGTTTGGGAGCCGGTTTTTTCTCGGTACTTTCCTTTTTAGGTGAGCCTAACATGGCAATGGCATTGGCTGCTGTTTCTTCGGTTTATATTTTGCTGAAGCAATCAATCCAAGATAATGGAGGTAAAGGTGGGGGGCTTACTTCATTGCTATCCAAAGAACTTGAAGAACCTCTTTCGACCGCCGGAATGATTATATTGATTACGGGTGCAGGGGGTGCATTTGGCGGGATGGTTCGATTAAGTGGAGTGGGTAATTCAATTGAAAACCTTTCAAGCGAATTGAATCTTTCCTATGTCTTACTTGCCTGGTTAGTAACCGCAATTATCAGAATTGCCCAAGGCTCCGCTACCGTGGCAATGATAACTGGGGTTGGTTTAATGGCTGCGGTAGTAGGCGATGGGAGTGTTCTTTCTTATCATCCATTGTATATTTTTTTGGCAATCGGGTTTGGTTCAATAACGCTTTCGTGGATGAATGATAGCGGTTTTTGGGTGGTGCAACGATTAAGTGGCTTGACTGAGCAAGAAACTTTAAAAACCTGGTCCCTCTTACTCACTGCCATCTCATTATTGGGGTTAGCTATTTGCTTAGTAGGGTCTTATCTATTGCCGTTACAATAATGGTAGGAAAAGTGAAAGTAATTATTAATTTATTAGTTCTTTTACTATTTCTGAATTCTTTTGATTGCTTTTAACCATTACAGCACTAAATTTAGCATTTGTTTAGGGGAGTCACTTAGGCGTACGACTGAGAGGCTTACACGATCCGTAAGCGACCCTTAGAACCTGATGCGAATCCGTGCGCCGTAGGGAAAACTCGACAATTCTGTCGAATTTTTTCTGGCAAATTTAATTTATAGCCATGATAAAAAAAGTAGAAAATCAATCAAAAGCAGAGCATAGCTCCTTTGCCAATTCTCATAAAATTTATGTTCCGGGTGAATCCGTTGGCGTTCGAGTGCCGATGAGAGAAATTTCACTTTCGCCGAGTAATTTACCAGGCGGTGGAACAGAGGAAAATGAAGCAGTACGGGTATATGATACATCGGGAGCATGGGGTGACCCCGAGTTTCATAAGGATTCAACTAAAGGGCTTCCCCTGTTACGTTCCGATTGGATTAACCAGCGTAATGATACTCAAAAAATCGAGGGTCGATCCTCTCAGCCTATTGATAATGGTTACCTATCAGACAAACATGCTGACAGGTCCGATGAAAGGTCTCAGGAATTGCCAGATTTTGATATTTCTCAACGAGTGGTATTACGTGGGAAGTCGAACAAGGCAGTAACCCAACTTCAATATGCCAGAGATGGAATAATTACACCTGAAATGGAATTTATTGCCATTCGGGAGAACATGAAGTTGCAAACTTTGGCTGAGAATCTTGAGACTTCTCCCGATGCGGTAAGGAATTCGCTCAATCATCAACATAAAGGACAACCTTTTGGAGCTTCGATACCGACTGAAATTACACCTGAGTTTGTTCGGAGTGAGGTAGCTCGTGGGCGTGCAATTATTCCCGCCAATATCAACCACCCGGAACTGGAGCCAATGGTGATAGGGCGTAATTTTCTTGTTAAAATAAATGCTAACATCGGGAATTCAGCAGTAGCTTCTTCTATCGAGGAGGAGGTTGAAAAAATGAGATGGGCCACGAAATGGGGTGCAGATACATTAATGGATTTATCAACTGGCAAAAACATCCACCGTACCCGTGAGTGGATTATCCGAAACTGTCCTGTTCCGGTCGGTACAGTTCCTATCTACCAAGCATTGGAAAAAGTAAGAGGAAAGCCAGAAGATTTAACCTGGGAGATCTTTAGAGATACTTTGATCGAGCAGGCAGAGCAGGGCGTTGACTATTTCACAATTCATGCGGGTGTCCTCTTACGATATGTGCCAATGACGAGTCGTCGTATGACTGGAATTGTGAGTCGCGGTGGTTCAATTATGGCCAAGTGGTGCTTGTCTCATCACAAAGAAAACTTTTTATACGAGAAATGGGACGAGATCTGTGAAATAATGGCAGCCTATGATGTCTCATTTTCGATCGGCGATGGTCTTCGCCCAGGTTCTATTGCAGATGCAAATGACGAAGCTCAATTCGCAGAATTGAAAACCCAGGGCGAATTAACAACACGAGCGTGGGATCATGGAGTCCAAGTCATGAATGAAGGTCCAGGGCATGTGCCGATGCACATGATTCAGGAAAATATGGAAAAACAATTAGATTGGTGTCATGAAGCACCTTTCTATACATTAGGACCTTTGACTACTGATATTGCACCTGGGTATGACCATATTACAAGTGGTATTGGAGCCGCAATGATTGGGTGGTATGGGTGTGCAATGCTTTGTTATGTAACCCCGAAGGAACACTTAGGTTTACCAGATAGAGAAGATGTTAGAGAGGGTGTGATTACTTATAAACTAGCTGCCCATGCGGCCGATTTAGCTAAAGGTCATCCTGCGGCTCAGTTTCGCGACAACGCTTTGTCCAAGGCACGGTTTGAATTTCGTTGGAAGGATCAATTTAATCTATCTCTTGATCCGGAAAAAGCCCTAGAATTTCATGACCAGACATTGCCTCAGGAAAATGCCAAGACAGCTCATTTTTGTTCGATGTGTGGACCTCATTTTTGTTCGATGAAAATTAGCGAGGATGTCCGAGAATATGCGCGGGAAAATGGGTATGATAGCGATGAGTCCGCAGTTATAAAAGGAATGGAGGAGAAGTCTAAAGAATTTCTTTCTTCTGGTGCCGAGATATACTTACCTGAAAATAAAAAGTGACTGTTTTTGTAAATGATGAGCCCAAGAAAATAGATTTTGGACTATCGTTAAAATCTTTTCTTTTGCAAATAGATATGGTTGATCTTTCGGGGTGGGCGATTGCTTTAAATGAAGTCGTCGTGCCCGAAGGTGAAATCGGGGGCAAAAAATTATCGGATGGCGATCGTTTAATTCTTATACAAGCGACGCAAGGCGGATGAGTGATTTGCCTAGCATCATTTTAATTTCTCCTTCTTCTCAGAAGTCTGGGGAAATTGAGTTGTTATCTAGGTTTTTCGATGCGGGCTTAATGAGATATCATTTAAGAAAGCCCGATTGGACTGCTGACGAGTTATCCGAATTCCTTGATCAAGTTCCCGATCAACATTTACCAAAGATTGTGGTCCATCGTTGTCCCAGTTTGTTGAATGATTTTCCACTTGCTGGGTATCATCATAGATCTACTGAATCATTACTTGATGTTGAAGGAAGTCGCAGTCGTTCCCTTCACCAAATAAGTGAATTAAAAAACCTGGAAAGTTCCGTGGACTACGCTTTTTTTGGCCCCGTGTATCATTCAATTTCGAAAAAAGGATACACTCCCAAAATATCTTTGAGCGAGATATTCGCTTTTTTTAATTCGGGTAAGTTAAATGAGTTAGTAAAGGTGCCCAAAATATACGCACTGGGTGGAATCAGGAGAAAAAAAATAAAAAAACTTGCGGATATCGGATTTTATGGAGTTGCACTTCTTGGTTCAGTGTGGGGCAGTCGCGACCCGCTTCATTCTTTAAACGAATTCCTCAAGATGGATATTGAATTCCTGTTGAATAACAGACTGCAAACTCAAGAAAATGCCTCGATTCAAACCTGAGCTAGTTTTTTCCTGATGAATCAATTCGGGCCATTAATTTGTATAACAACTGATTCGAGTGCATTAGCCCATCATGAGCAAGTTGACATTTTGATTAGTAGGGGAGCAAGATTTATTCAGATAAGAACGAAGTTATTGGATCAACGCGAAACACTTTTACAGGTTGAAAAAGCTTATCATTATGCCGAACAAAGCGGCGTTGTTTTAATCATAAATGATTTTGTCGAGATCGCTCGTATTTCAGCTATCTCTGGAGTCCACTTGGGTTCTGGTGATTGCTCGGCATTAGATGCCAGGAAATTACTCGGAGAAGATGCAATTATTGGCTCCACTGTACATAATCTTAATGATGCAATCCAAGTCAGTGAAGAAGGAGTCAGTAATTATGTTGGCTTGGGACCTTATCGAAAATCAAAAACAAAACATGATTTGGACCCCATTTTATCGGAAAAAATTATTTTAGAAATCATGAAAGTTCTATCAGGTATACCCGTTTTTATGATTGGTGGTATTGAATTAAGAGACTGTGACTTAGTTTCTCACTTTGACTTAGCAGGAATTGCGTTATGTTCCGCATTATCAGGAGAGGGAGAGTATGCATCTTTTGTTCCTGACTTTATTAGTCAATTAAACTCAGTAGAACGAGAAGTAGCATGAGTGAAAAAACTGATAGCTTACCATTAGGTAATTTCGAGTTCGAATCTCGCTTGTTCGTGGGAACGGGGAAATTTGAATCGGGTGAATTGCTCGGCCAATCACTCTCTGCAAGTGGTTCACAGATGGTTACCGTGGCGATGAAAAGGGCTAACCCAAAAGCGAAAGAAGATTCGATTCTTGATTTTATCGATTCAAAATTCACCAAGATTTTACCAAATACTTCTGGTGTTCGAGATGCAAAAGAAGCTATCTTTGTTGCCCAAATGGCGAGAGAGGCACTTCAGACAAACTGGTTGAAGTTAGAAATCCACCCGGATCCAAAATATTTAATGCCTGATCCTATCGCCACTCTTGAGGCGACCAAAGAGTTGGCAAGTGAAGGTTTTATTGTCCTACCATATTGTCATGCGGATCCAGTTTTGTGTAAAAAACTCGAAGATGCAGGTGCTGCTGCCGTTATGCCGCTTGGTTCACCTATTGGAAGTAATCAGGGCCTTGAGACCCGAGAGTTTCTACGAATCATAATCGAACAGTCATCCGTTCCCGTCGTGGTAGATGCGGGAATTGGTGCTCCCTCGCAAGCCGCCGAAGCAATGGAAATGGGAGCAAGTGCCGTTCTTGTAAACACTGCCATAGCAGTGGCTCGTGATCCAGTTGCAATGGCTACTGCATTCAGTAAATCAGTTCAAGCAGGTAGGATGGCACATTTAGCCGGTATGGGTAAGGTGAGGAATAAAGCGATCGCCACTTCTCCATTAACTAGTTTTCTTTCCTGATTATTGGTATGGATTCTTTTTCTGATCAATTTGAAAAAATGAATTGGGCTGAAGTTTCAGCAAAAATTAATTCTACTAATAGTAAAAATATCGAAAGGGCTCTTGAGGGAGCGGGAGAAGGAGGAATGGATGATCTTGCTGCATTGCTTTCTCCATTAGCAAATAAGGAATACCTCGAGGATATGGCCCAGCTAGCCAATCGGTTGACGATGCAGAGGTTTGGAAAAGCGATTCGCTTGTTTGCTCCTATTTATCTATCAAACGAATGTAATAATGTTTGTGATTATTGCGGTTTTAGTATGGGGAATGATATCGCCCGTAAAACACTG
>NZ_CAXLMO010000019.1:0-19643 GCF_964187635.1 Candidatus Seribacter sulfatis
ATTCCATTTATATGCAAAGCTATCAACCGTAAGCTCCTTTCCCTTCGCCTTAAGTGCAATGGATAGCTCCATAATAAACTTAACAAATGCCTTCTTATCGTCCTCACACTTTCCTTTCCCTTCAAAGTCGATGTCAACCCCGCCTAACTTAAGTCGCACGGTTTCAGCAACTAAGGCCGCAATGAATTGTTTTCTATGCGTTTCAAATACGTTTTTAGCTAAATCCCAGTTCCAGCCATTTCGGGTGCTGTTATAAACACAAAGTAATACCCGCACATTATTGGCATTTCCCCATTTACGAAAGTTTATAATGGTTGAATCATCGATTGGCTTAAAATTATCAACCAACTTAATTTGACCTTTAGTTGTAGGACGCCAGAATTGGAGTCCTATGTGGGTAAGACCATCTTTCATCCCCATACCTCCGAATGATTGATCTAAGCGTGCCCGGCATACATCTGTCGCGTAAGGAGGGACCCAAGTCATAACGCGACATGCTTTAACCCCCACTTTATTGGCATTCGCCGACCCAAACAAAAGAAGGGCTACCAACCAGAAAAGTTGCTTCAGAAAAAATTTAATTAAATATGAATCGCTTCCCCATGGGCGGCAGCAGCGGCCTCAGCCAAGGCTTCACTCATAGTCGGGTGAGCGTGAATCGTTCCATGAATCTCGTCTACGGTGGCTTCCAATTTCATTGCCAATCCATACTCCGTAATTAACTCGGTAGCATCCGATCCGATAATATGAGCCCCTAAAATCTCTCCGTATTTCTCACCCACAATTACCTTCACAAAGCCCTCTGAATGATTCACCGCCACCGCTTTGCCGGATGCCGCAAAAGGAAACTTACCGACTTTGTATTCGATACCTTCCTCTTTTGCCTTCTCCTCCGTTAAACCAATACTGGCAACCTGAGGCTGACAGTAGGTACAACCCGGAAAGGCATCAACTGGTACAGGTTGCGAATGACCAAACATTCCATTAACAGCCTGTATTGCACGGTAGGTGGCAATATGAGCTAACCAAGGAGGACCGACAATATCGCCGGTCGCATAAATTCCGGATTCTGAAGTTTCATAATTTTCGTCTACTTTCAGATAACCTTTCACAGTATCCAGTTTTAGTTTTTCTGAAACTGCACCATCAAGATTAGGAACTACACCGATTGCCAGCAAGAGGGATTCAACCTCCAGGCTTTCACTTCCCTCGTCATTACCCAATGTAAGCGAAACGCCATTTTCTCCAACCTCCACCGAGTCAACACGGGTGCCAACCCGACAATCAATTCCCTGTTCAGCAAATGATTTATGCAAAGCATCAGAAATTTCAGCATCCTCTACTGGTAAGACTTTAGGCAACATTTCAATCAGTGTCACTTTTGTACCGAAGGCATTTAAAAAATAAGCAAACTCTGCACCAATTGCACCTGCACCCATAATCGCGATAGTCTTTGGCTGCTCAGTCATTGCCAAAGCTTCCCGGGATGTCATCACTCTCTTTCCATCAACTGCGATTTCAGGCAAAGTTCTGGGCTTGCAACCCGTAGAAATCATTATCCTACTTCCCTTCAAATAAGTTCCAGCCTTCTCGCCTTCCGTAATTTCTACCATTCCAGCAGCATGGACCAATCCCTTGCCAACAATGTATTCCACCTTATTTTTCTTAAATAAAAATTCAATTCCACCGCCCATTTGATTCGCCACCTTACGGGATCGACCCATCACTTTTTCAAAATCCACTTCTATTTCCTTACAACTAAAACCAAATACCTCGGAATGCAGTGCCGCCTGAAAAGACTCGGCACTTTTCAAAAGAGCCTTTGAAGGGATACAGCCCCAATTTAAACAGGTTCCACCAGCACGCTCCATTTCGATGCAAACTACCTTTTTTCCAAGCTGCCCAGCCCGAATGGCAGCGGCGTAACCAGCGGGCCCACCGCCAATAATAATAAGATCGTAAGTAATATCAGATGTCATAAATTAAATATTGAATGGAAATTACATAATACTAATTACCTAAAGCTTACTAGTCAATGAAACGAAAATAAGATTCGGTTGTGCTGAAATTTTCGTTTGGGATTCTAATTTAACTCATTTCCTGCTTTAGTTCATTTTCTGAAAATGATCGAACAACTAAAAACAAAAAATAATTATCGCGACATAATTGTAAACAGTCTATCCCATTGCCTTACATCCACTTCTCTAAAACAGGGTACCTGCTTTAAAGGAAAAGTTAGAGATAGATATGATTTGGGAAAAACTTTTGCTCTCATAACAACAGACAGGCAGTCTGCTTTCGATCGAATATTGGCAACGATTCCATTCAAGGGTCAAGTACTCAATCAAACCGGTGCTTGGTGGTTCAATCAGACGAAAGATATTATCCCCAATCATGTGATTGATTTTCCTGATCCGAATGTCACCATTGCCAAAAAATGTACGCCATTTCCGATCGAATTTGTGGTTCGCGGGTTTGTGACTGGTAGTTCAAGTACTTCCCTGTGGACAATTTATGAAGAAGGGAACCGAGAATATTGTGGAATTCAATTCCCGGATGGCATGGTAAAAAATCAAAAATTACCAAAACCTGTTATTACCCCAACCACGAAAGAAGAAGAGCATGACAGAGCAATATCGCCTGATGAAATTATTGCAGAAGGGTGGATGGAGAAAGACCATTGGGAATATGCATCCCAAAAAGCAATTGATTTATTCGTGCGAGGTCAGGAGATGTCATCCAAACATGGACTCATCCTTGTAGACACAAAATATGAAATGGGACTTGATGAAAATGGTGAAATTACACTTATTGATGAGATTCACACACCAGATTCAAGCCGATATTGGATAGAGGAAAGTTTCCAAGAAAGATTAGATAATCAAAAGGAACCTGAAAATATTGATAAAGAATTTTTAAGACTGTGGTTCAAGGCACACTGCGACCCCTATAACGATAAAATTCTTCCGGAAGCACCAAAAGAATTGGTCACGGAACTTTCTGCTAGGTATATTCATCTGTATGAGACAATTACTGGCGAAAACTTTTCTTTTCCAGACCTAACACAGACCATGGAAGAACGTATTTTTAATAATCTAAAACCTTACCTTGGCTAATATAAAATTGGTCATAATGTCGGGATCAGTATCTGAAGAGTCACATGCTTAAAGAATAATTGATAACCTAGGTAAAATAGGAATCAAATGGGAACAGCATGTCACATCCGCACCCTAGCAACCATTGAAGGTTCTCATGATCCCTACGATAACCAAAATGAAGAATCATCTATTTACATTACCATTGCAGGTCGTTCAAACGCCCTGTGCGGATTTATAGGTTCAAATTCAAACCTTACTACTCTTGCCCGCCCTTGGTAGATAAAACTGACATGCTGATTAAGATACATTCGACATTTCAAATGCCTATTAACATGCTAGTTTTAACGATTTTAAACACTACAAATTGTGCATTCGCAATTTTGAGAATTTTCAAGGTTTCATTGGTAAACTAAAGTTGACCAATTTCACGCATAACTTGAGTAGAGACTTCTTCATAACTGTCCTTGGAGAGCGGATCGGAACATAGAGAATCGAAGGGTATTAAAGGACCGTAAGTGATACTCAATTTTCGACCAATCCTAGGAAAAAACATTCCTTTTCCCAAGATTTCATAACTACCCTTTATACGAACAGGTAATACTGGGCACTTGGACTTAAGCACAAGTAAGCCGAGTCCCTTTTTACCGGTACCGAGACTACCGTCTGTGCTTCTCGTTCCTTCAGGAAAGACGAGAAGGGGGTCCCCCTGCTTCAAAACTCTTAATGTATGCTTTAGCGTACCGAGATCTAACTGTCCCCGATTAACTGGAATGGAGTTCAGTCGTTTGATTAAAAAGCCAAGAGGGCCTTTGAATAGTGAATCACGGGCAAAATAATGTAAATTGCGATTAACCTTACAACCGACGAGGGGAGGGTCTAAAAAACTTAAATGATTGGAAGCAAGTATAAAACCACCAGATGAGGGTACATTGTCTAAACCATCAATTACTAACTTATGAAAAATTCTAAAGTATAAAAAAGATAATATTTGAGCGCTACGATAGGTGTAGGTGATCACAGATTATGAACTAATTGGGAAATGTGAGATAAAACCTCTTCCTTTGTTAATTGTGTCGTATCGATTATAACCGAATCATTACATTGGGTAAGTGGGGCAATCTTTCTTGTCTTATCTAAGTGATCACGGATAGAAATCTGATCTGATTCACCATCTAACTCGCGTCTTTTAGAGCGAATTGTTTCATCTGCAGTCAAAAACAACTTTAGGTCGGCATTAGGTAAGATTACTGTACCAATATCGCGACCCTCCATAACTAATCCAGAATAATGGTTAGATCGTGCCAATTCAACTTGCGATTTCTGATAGTTAAAAAGATGTAAACGTATACTGGGAATCGAAGCATAGGACGAAACACTGGAATTAATCTTATCCGAGCGAAGTATATTTTGCTGATAACTAAAACCATTTATTGTAATGACTGATTTCTTGCCAGTAATATCTGAATTTAATTTAATTTTATTTAAATTTGGAGATTCAGCAGCATCCACAGGTGAAATATCGCTATCTAAAAGAGCTGCGGTAATCGCGCGGTAATGAGAACCCGTATCAACATGTAAGAAGTTAAATTGGTTAGATAAAAGATTTGCAGTTGTTGATTTTCCGGTACCTGCACCTCCGTCAATAGCAATAACAGTGAATTTTTTCATCAATTAAATACAGTTAGATTGGAGATGAGAGAGTACCTGAAAAAACTTAGGAAAAGTTTTTGCACAACAATTGGGATCCTGGATTCGCATCCACGATTTACCATTTTTAAATAAATCGTGAGAACCTAATATGGCAAAACACATCGCAAATCGATGATCGTCATAAGTATTGATAGAAACAGGAGAAACACTAGATAATTTATTTAAACTTGGTTGGATCGAAAGAAAATCGTGGCCCTCTTCTACATTTTGTCCCAGTTTTCGAAGTTCATTTGCCATTGCACTTACCCGATCGGTTTCTTGTTTGCGTGTATGGGCAATGCCCGAGATTCTGAGTGGAGACTGAAGAAGGGGTGAAAGGGCAGCAAGGGTCAGAAAGGTATCAGAAATATCATTGAAGTCGAAATCTCCTCCCCCGGCGATTGTATCCAGGCGTGATTCGATACCGAATTCAGATCTAGAAATACGAAATCCTATGTTTTTTACTACCTCACAAAAACCTATATCCCCCTGTAAGTTACAATTTTGAAGGTTTTGCACGACAATCTCACCGCCCACTGACAAAGGGAGGGAAATAAAATAGGAAGCAGCAGTTGCATCAGGCTCGATAGCATAATTTCCGCTTTCAATATTTAAGTTTAAATCAGGTATTAAGAATTTGTTTCCATTCTGAGTAATTTTTTGAGAACCATTCTCGGTAAATTGATGAATCATTTCTACTGTCATCTGTACAAATGGCCTTGATACAGTTTCACCAATTAAGTTAAGCCGAATTTCGCCAGGAATTAATGGACTAATTAATAGAATAGCAGATAATATTTGACTACTTGCCGAGGCATCAATCTCCCAATCTTCATTCGATAGAGCATTTGTTTTTATGGTAAAAGGGAAACAATTCTTTTCACCCTTAAACTCAAGTTTTGCACCATGTGATTCTAGCACATTGAGCAATCCACCCATCGGCCGAACCCTCATTGGCAGAGATCCATCGAGAGAATATTCACCTCCTTCTTGTAAGGCAAGTAGAGCGGTAAGAAATCGAGCTACCGTTCCCGCATTCCCAACATTTATAGTGGCTTTCTTAACGGGCAGGACTCCTTTACAACCATAAACAACAACTGATTTATTTTCTCTTTCAATTTCAATTTTTACGCCCAATAATTTTAAGGCATCGAGCATGATATCGACATCCTCACTGTGCAATATACCGTTTAATTTAACAACTCCATCATTTAATACTGCTAAAATAAGTGCACGGTTCGAAATACTCTTAGATCCGGGAACTTCCAACATACATTTATTTTTATTACTAAACGGTATAATATCTATAAAATCATCGTTCATTTATCTAAGTCCTTACGAAAGTTTGATCCTATTTTTAAATAGTTGTGTAATTCGTTTTTATTTTCTCCTTTCAATAATTCTTTAATTTCTTCAAGTGATTTCTCCCAGCCTGCTATTGAAGTTAAAATTTCTTTTTTATTCATCTGAAAAATTTGCTGCCAAAGAAGGGGATCTCCCTCAGCAATTCTAGTTGTATCTTTCAACCCATTTCCTGAGATTTTTTTCCAGTTTGGGTCCTGGGTATCAAGGTGCCTTGAAAGACAGGAGGCAAGTAAATGTGGTAAATGGCTAAAGTATGCAGCCGCCCGATCATGTTCAGCTGGACTAAATCGGAATACGATCATTTTTAATGCTTTCCAGAACTCTTCTAACTTTTGAATATAGTTTACTGGAGCATCCTTCATCGGGGTAATGATACACGATTTCCCATTCACTAGTTCTTTGCTTGCAAAATCCATCCCTGACTTTTCTGAACCTGCCATCGGGTGCGAACCAATAAAAAATCCCTCCGAGCTTTTCATTGCCTCTTCACAATCCAAGCAAATTTGGTTCTTCACGCTTCCCACATCAGTAACCAGAGTCCCTTTTTCTAAATAAGGAGCAATCTGTCTTGCTATTCCTCCGATTGTTTCCACTGGCGTACAAATAATTACCAAATTGCTTCCAATGACAGACCTTTCTAGGTTTTCTTCCCCATGTTGACACCAAGTTTTCGAAGAACACAAGTCTACCGTCTCTTTTCTTCTCGCCCATATTGTAATTGATTGTGCAATCTTGGCATGATGAATAGACATCGCAAGCGATGCTCCCAATAAACCGGAACCAAGAATGGTGATTTGCTCGAACATTGATTAACTAGTGCTTAAATTTGGTTGATAGTTAGAATTTTAATATTACAACTTATCCATTGATGGAAAATGATTTTAAAGAGCAAGACTCAAAAGATAATGATTGGGGCCAACCGCCCTCACCCTTAACACCCGAAAATCAAAAAAAAGCGTTTCGAGCTCAAATGGTTTTAGGAATCGTTTCATTAATTGGCATTACCTTGCCAGGAATACTTTTTTGGTTATTGGGTTGATAGTATGAACACTGTGAAAAACAACTTTATCATGACGTCGAAAGAAAAGAAAGGTTTCTGTAAAATTGAACTTATACTAATTGTACTAATTTTATGCACCGCAGTATTTCTTGCTTTGCCAATAGTAAACACTTATCTAAAATACCAATCGACCGATAATATTAAAGAGCTCGATCAAAATGTACCAAGTTGGAATGAAGGCATAGATGAAAACGACTCGGATGTACCGGTAAAGATTATTACCAAAGACTAATCTTTTTATTTTTTAAAACCCCCATTATTACTATATTTGAAGCTTATCAATAGTAAGTTGTTTTTAACTTTTTGCTTGGTTCTATCTATTTTCTCCATTCTTGGGGTTCTTTATTTTGTCGTGATCACAATTGGGGGAGAGGAAGGTAAACATTATGTGCTAGACAATTGGTCTTTGTTTAAAAAATTTTTACTTGATAATGGATTTTGGCTTTTCGTCGCCCTGGCTATTTTACCCGGTTTTATCTTACCATGTGCACCCTTTTTATTTTTATTTGGAATATGGGGAACCAAATACGGTACTGGTCTCGCTTGTGCCATCAGCGTACTTGCTTTATCCCTAAACCTAGTTTGGACCTATTGGCTCGCACATGGCATTGGGCGTTCATTTATAGACAAACTGCTTAAAAGGTTTAAGTACAGAATACCTGAACTACCCCCTAATAATTTAACTCAGTGGGCAATCATTCTACGTCTCACTCCTGGAATTCCATTTATCTTTACCAATTACGCACTTGGCTTATTGAAAATTCCCTTTTCAAAATATCTTCTTGTCTCGATTCCGATTGTGGCAATTACTGATTGTGGATTTGTTTTGGCCTCAGCAGGAATTTTCGGTGGAAGTTGGAAATTTATATGGAGTGGGGTCTCCATTCTTATCATCATGATCTTGATTGGTCGCACTGTCTCTAAAAAACAAAATAATGCAGACAAATCTATTTGAAGAAAATCAGGACTCCTCCGAAATATGGTCGGTTGGACAATTAACAAGAGAAATTAAGAGTACACTCGAAAATAGGTTTCCCCCTGTTTGGATAAAAGGTGAAATTTCAAATTTAAGGGCACAGCCTAGTGGACACCGGTATTTTATTTTAAAAGACTCCACCAGTCAGATTAAAGCAGTTCTCTTCAAAGGCGATTTTTCTCATCTGGGATATATTCCACAGGAGGGTGATGAGTGCGTAGCTTATGGAAATGTTACCGTCTACGAACCACGGGGAGATTATCAATTTCGAATCAAACATCTAATGCAGGATGGAACCGGTAACTTGCGACTTCAATTTGATCGTTTAAAAGCAAAACTATTAGACGAAGGTTTATTTGATGATAGTCAAAAGGTAACTCTACCAAAACTTCCAAGAAAAATTGCCCTAATTACCTCGATTAGAGGTGCTGCCTTACAGGATTTTCTAAGTATATTAAAACGAAGAAAATGGTCTGGAGAAATTGATATTTTTAATTCCTCAGTACAAGGTAGAGATGCTCCAAAAGAATTAATTAATGCCTTATCCAATGTGGAAAGAGATAATGATTACGATCTAGTAGTTCTGACTCGAGGAGGCGGAGCCATTGAGGACCTTTGGGCTTTTAATGACGAAGAGTTAGTTCGTGCCGTTGCTTCGTCCAAAACACCCATTATTTCTGCGATTGGCCACCAGACAGACTTTGTACTCACTGATTTTGCTGCCGATTTTCGTGCCGAGACACCCTCTGCTTCTGCGGAATGGATAACTTCACAACACATCCAGCAAATTGAGCACCTCAAGGCACTTCAAATTCATCTACGGGACATCCCCCAACAAGCAATCAGAGTGCGTCACGAAAAACTGACACTTTTAGAAGCTAAATTGCAGGTATTATCTCCTCAATCCAAAATGGAAAGTTATCATCAACACTTAGATGATTTTTCACTGCGAATGGACCGCGTGATGGAACAATTCATTGGTCATAATTTATATAAAATAGACTCACTCCACCAACGATTGGAAAGTAGTAGTATGAAATCGGTCCTGAATCGTGGATTTTCCATATTTGAAAACTTAAACGGACAAACAATAGATCGTGCTGAAAAACTCAAAAAGAATGATATCGTAAAAGCAGTTTTCCAAGACGGCTCCAGGGAAATGAAAGTAGAAAACTAAATTTTATTTAAATTTTAATTTAAATTCAAAACATCCTCTCTGCATATTTCGAAACCATTTTAAAACCGATTGATTGATAAAGATTACCGCCCTCTTGGTAGTCGCTAAAAAGGATACATTTTTTCTTTTTTTCCTGTTGGGTAAAATGAACTAAATCTAAAATTAACTTCTGGGCAATTTTTTGATTTCGCCACTCGACTGGAACATAAACAAGATTAATTACAAAATAAGAAGGTGTCTCTCTACCAAAGCCGGCCATCCCGCATGTTTCAAAATTGGCACTCTGGATAAAAAATAAAGATTGGTTTTTCATCATTTTCTTCGCCATTAAAACTAATGCCGAACCATTGAGTGGAGGATTTGACTCACAGGCAAAATTGAACGCCCATAAACGAGCTCTTGGCCATTCGTTATTTCCGACTGCTTTGATCGAATATTGTTTGGTGCTATCATTTCGCCATTGAGAAATCTTTTTAGGTGATTCGTAGATACCAAAATCTCTGCGACCTTCCACTTGTTCTGAGATACCCTTTAGCCAAATTTTGGTAAAAAAGAGACTGCCCTGACGGGGGCCGGACACCCCCTTTAATTTCCACTTTTTTCTTTTGAAATATTGGATTAAGTGTTCTAGGTAAATATTTTTCCCACTGGAAATTAATAAATAATTTGCCTCAGTTCGAATCGCACAAAGTTTTATTTCTCCATTCTCAATAATTACTCCTGCCCAAACTGAAGAGGAAGGCACTTTGACTAATCCAGAAAGAGTTTCCCAAAATAAATTATTAACAACCTCATTTCCCAAAAGAAAATTCTCGGTCTTTTGAATAAATCTAGCTAATGTTCTATAACTTTGTACTTTCATTTTATGAAGGCGATAATAACCATTCCAAGAAATTGTTTTATTTAAAGAACTCGATCAAACAGAATAAATAATATGGCAAGCAACGATTCAAATAATCGATATAATCAAAGAGGAGTTTCCTCAAGCAAGGATGAAGTTCATCAAGTCGTAGATAAACTGGACCGTGGATGCTTCCCAGGCGCGTTTTGCAAAGTTACCAATGATCTCCTAACGGGAAATAAAGATATGTGCAATGTCATCCACTCTGATGGTGCTGGCACGAAATCTATCCTTGCTTATCTTTGGTATAAAGAAACCGGGGACGCTTCTGTGTTTCGAGGTATTGCACAAGATAGTATTGTGATGAATTTGGATGACCTCGCCTGCGTTGGTATTTGGGACCAAGTTGTTCTTTCTAGTACAGTGAACCGAAATGCAAGAAACTTTCCCGGAGAGGCTCTTGCCTCTCTGATCGAAGGTACGGAGGAATTTATTCAAACATTGCGTGATTTTGATATTGATGTTTCCAGTGGGGGAGGGGAGACCGCGGATGTGGGAGACCTTACTGGAACGGTTGCCGTAGATTCCTGTGCGGTTGCCATCGTGCCGAAGGAAAAAATCATTGATAATGCTAATATTTGCCCTGGGTTAAGCATTGTGGGCTTATCTTCATCGGGACAGTCCACTTATGAGAATAAAGAAAATAGTGGTATTGGAAGCAATGGATTAACAAGTGCCCGTCATGAAATACTCTCCCCTCACTATCGCCAAAATTACCCTGAAACTTTTGATCCTCAAACTAAGGAAGAATTTCTCTATTGCGGACCATTTCGCATGCAGGATAAATTAGTTAATTCATCTCTTTTGATTGGAGAAGCATTACTTAGCCCCACTCGGACCTACCTTCCAGTTGTTAAATCAATCATGTCGAAAGTGGGACAATCAATCTTAGGCTTGGTTCATTGTTCTGGAGGCGGGCAAACTAAATGCATGCGCTTCGGTACAAATGTATATCATATAAAAGATAATCTTTTTACCCCCCCCCCACTATTTCAGGAAATTCAACGGGTCTCAGGAACAACGGATAGGGAGATGCATCAAGTGTATAATATGGGGCATCGATTCGAAGTGTATTGTAAACCCGAAGCGGCGGAAGAAATAATTGCCCTTTCCAAGTCTTATCAGATTGATGCACAAGTGATTGGCCATACCGAAAAGAGCATAAAGCCAGATTATAGCAATCATCTTACTATTAAATCAGATCATGTTGAATTGCACTATGGATGAGACTGAAAAAATAAAAGTAACCCTTACTAAAACTGTTACATACCTCCGTAATGCGTGGGGAAAAATAAACCCTGAAGTCGCACTTATATGTGGCTCTGGATGGGGAGAAATCAGTGAAATATTCCCCAATTCTTTATCTATTAACTACTCGGAGATACCGGGGTTTTCCTCCACCACGGTTGAAGGACATGAGGGTATTCTGAGCTTGTGCGAAATCAATCAAAAACAAATTTTACTCTTTCAAGGCAGGAGACATTTATATGAAGGGGAAGGATGGGACCCCATTCGCTTTCCCGTTCTTCTTGCAAACGAATTAGGAATACAGAACCTTCTCTTAACAAATGCAGCTGGAGGAATTAATCCAAACTTTCAAGTGGGCGACCTCATGATTGTAGAAGATCATATCAATTTTATGGATTCAAATCCCTTAATTGGTGCCTCCCTCAATCCTAAAATACCCAGATTTCCTGATCAAACTGAAGTTTACGACAATACCCTTAGGCAAAGACTTCAAGAAATTGCCAAGAAGAATGACTTACCATTCGTGAAAGGGATTTATTTGGGACTCTCCGGCCCTGCATTTGAAACTCCCGCCGAAATTAATGCGTTTCGGGTGCTCGGTGCCGATGCAGTAGGAATGTCAACTATTCCAGAAGCAATGATCGGAAATGGATTAGGTATGAAAGTACTGGCAGTTTCCTGCATCAGTAATTTAGCCGCAGGGATTTCAGAAGAAAAGCTTTCTCATCAAGATGTTAAACAAGCCGCCCAAATTGCACTTCCCAAGATGAAGGCATTCTTTTCTGCCTTCCTCAGGGATTTACTTGCTTAAAAAACTTCATTTCTTAAACAAGCAAAAGTTTATCGATCGCCCGACCGGGAGAATTTTAAAGTTTCTAAACTTACGGTTAATTGGGAATGCTTTCATTTCATGTTCGACACATCTAAATAATTATACATGGAGTTATAGCTTATGAATCATCATGAAATTGAGGAAGGGATTCGCTTAGAGCTTGATTTTACAAAGCTTAAGAAAGTGGCGGACTGTAAAGAAGATATTATCCCCGCGGTCGCACAGGACGCCGATACAGGAGAAGTACTCATCGTCGGATATGCCAACGAACTCGCCCTTAAGACTACATTACAAGAAAATATGGCCACTTTTTGGAGCACCAGTCGAAATGAACTGTGGATAAAAGGAAAAACCTCAGGAGATTATCTTGAAATTGTCGAAGTATGCGTAAACTGTGAGCAAAACTCACTCCTTTATCGAGTAAAGCCAAAGGGCAGGGGAGCCTGCCACACGAAGAAAGAAGATGGTACACCCCGTGCCGGTTGCTATTATCGAAAGTTGAAAAGTTTCACCGAATTAGAATTTAAATAAATTTAATCCCTTCTTATTCTAACTCGCTTTCTTCTTTAATATCTGTACGAAAACGAGGCTTTCCATAACCGGTTGCACTGGATAAAGGCTGACTTAATTCAGCCACTTTTTTTACCTTTAATTTACTGCCATCCAGTCCAAGAAAAAAGATTCCTCGCATGATCGGTGAGTGGCCAAACCTTTGATTAAAGACTTCGAGGTATTGAGCATTTTTTTGAATCATTGCTTTTAACAAAACCCCCCTTTTCCCCTCCTCCAAAACTGCGGGGCTCACCTTTGTCTTAGACGAGGGAAGACTAAACTTCTCTTTTCCAAAGATTACATAGAGCGGAGTACGAGATTGAGAAATAAATTTATAACTTCCTACAGGGACTTCATTCTTGGAAAACGGAATAGGATAAATTCTCCATAATCCATTTTTTTTCTTGTTCACGAATAATAATAAGAACTCCTGAATACCGCTTTTTCCCTGAGGTAACTCAAACTCAGCAGACAGGATTCCCATGGGTTGTCGAATTGAATTATTTTCGTCTTCTACTTCCCACTCCCTCGGTCGTCTTTTGTTATAAAAATTCACATTCCCATCGCCGTAATAAACAAACTTTCTCGACATCGAACTGGAGCCGATTGAAATTTCTTCTATTGTAGCGTTTGATTCTTTTTCGTTTCCCCATGGAGCATAGGAAAAAGATTCACTATTATATTTTTCTAAAAAGACGGCGGAAAAGACTGCAACAGGTTCCATCAATTTCTCCTGAGCATTGACATTTCCAATGCCAAATATATTCAAAACTAGGAAAAAAAAGACTGACTTATATCTTGTAAATTTTGTAAGCATCAACAGATAAAACAACAGTTCGAATTAAAAAGCAAAGTTGCTTTTATACGTCCTTCTCATTTAACCAGCGAAATTTTATAATCCTGAATTTTCTTCCAAATCTTTGGTTTATTCCCTGATAAGAAATATCTTTGTCTGGGTTTGATAAAGTCTCCTCCGAAGGATCTTGATTTAACTTCAAGTCAGATTTTAATCCATCCGCAAATAAATCATTAGCACCCGTTTTTCCAATTCCAGGAAGATCGGGTCCGCCCTCTGGCCCTGAAGTCACATCACTCCCTTCTTTGTTACGACTGTTTTGATTTAAATCCAACCAATGCTCATCTCTACCATTCCATATTCCATCAAAATTCATGTCTTCAAAGGGTTCATGCGGACGATGATGGGGAGCGTCTAGCTCTGATTTAATATAATCCGGGGTTCGCTGAACCGTAAGTTCGATCCATGCACGAGAGGAGAATACCTGGTCCTCTGTTGCTGGGCTTTCCCCCATAACCCGAATGGTAAATGTATCAGAACGAGCTGATGTTACCGGGGCAAGCGGGCTAAGGACATCTGCCTGCATAAGCCAACCAGGCTTATTGGCTGCGGTTGCCACATTTTCAACCGCAAGTAAGTTGTCGGGAGCTTCCCCGCTTGAAAACGCGTTCTCATAATAATACATCTTATATTCGACTCGGTCTTCAGAGCCGCCTGTATTAGGAGTAATATAGCCAGGTCTCCCAAAAGGTGGTTGAATATTTTCACGATCTTCTACCCCCATGCCCCACGGTTGCGGATAAGTCGTATAATCAGTTGGCCAAATTGGATTGCTCCTGGATGGAATCGGGGTGGCGGGTTGTGAAAAAACAACTCTTTTAAAAACACTGCCACTATTCGGGTTTTGATATTGTGTTCCGATAACTGCATGAAGCCCAAAATCTGAGGATTCGAAATTACTTTGAGTGATGTAGTTGGAATCATTAAATGGAGTAGTTAGATATTGGTTTGATCTAAATCTTGTCGTAGGAACTTTAGGAATAATTGGATTACCCATTGGTTGACTAGACGGGTTAAATTGGAAATTACCTTGGTTGATATTCGCGTCTGCTATCGCAGCCTGTACTGTTCCTCGTAGGCCAATTGTTGAATTTCTCGTTTCCTCTGGCCATTCAGTAAAAGGGAGAAAGACAAGACTGTCCTTTGCTTCACTTTGAATTCGGCGGTTTACAAAGTCAGAAAAAGAAAGAAAAGGACCACGCAATTTAATTTGCTTCACCATGCTCTTGGCCAAATTTATAATTTCAGCATCGTCTAAACTACAAATTTGATTCCATGGGTTCTTATCTATTTCATCCAGAAAACGCGGAAAAAGGGTTTCGCTCGAAGGAGAAGAACCACCTGACCCACGAATGCCCTTAAGAGCACTCAACTGAGAGACCCAAGCATTAACGGAAGTTGAATTTATATTAAATGCACCATCCAAAATTAGATCGGAAGCAAGAGTCTGATATTGAAGGTCCTTATTTTCTGATTCACCCAACTTAACTAAATCTTTTTGATCATATTCAGTGAGTTTCCATTGACCATTTTCCATCCACTCTTCCCTCAAAAATGGAGTTAATCGTGAATTCCTAAACGGACTAAACCTTTTCCCTGGCTCCAGGTCCGTCGGAATTTGGGTAAAAGTATCTAATCCATCAATTCCAGAAAAGAAATATCCATCAAATAAGGCACGGTTTGCATAATAAGAATGATCTAGAGTAACATTTTGATGTTCATTCTGAGCCCCATCATCTCGAATCGCACCCATTCCCGTATTCCAATTACTTTGCCAAGGAAATAAATTAATTTGTCTGGAGCCCACTCCAGGTATATCAGCAAGAAAATTAAATGTGGCCTTTTGCCCAACGATATCCATGGTGCCCTTTGGTTGCGCTTTCAGGGCACGTACCCTTGCCCATGTCTTGTAACGACCCACTTGAGGTGACGCATATGAGTTTCCAACTGTATAGGCGGGGCCATGAGAATAATTATTGAGATTCGCATGTTTTAATTGACCTAAGGATAAAAGGGGTGTGCGGGGAAGGTCGAACATTACTGCTGAAGCACTTGCTCCCATCGTAGAGCCAATTTGCATTTGCTCGTGAAAGAAGCCAGCACTGTTCTCCAGTCCGGCCTTGGGTACAATTGCATCCGTAAAGAATTCTGTCTCAAAACCTGCGCCAGGTGTAGAAGTGGTAGTAAAATCAGTCAATGGATCTAAATCTTCACCCCTTGTCGGAGGAGTGTAGAAATTGAAGTTATTCTTATCGTAAATCGCATGAAAGCGGGACTTTCCGCGATAATTACTGCCATTAAAGAATTCTGTTTCCCAATTATTTCCATATCCTTCCTGTAAGCTGTCAACCAATGCCCTTGGGTTAAACTGATTAAAGACAACCGAATTTGCAGTTCCTGGAAATTTCCACCTTAATCTAAATCCATTTCCGACAAGAGAATCCGAGGTGTGCCGAGACATGGAATTGGCCAAATGCGAGGCTTGCGAAAAATCCAAATGTCCGCTGCTCATGTCCAAAGAGAATTTCTTGTTTATTTTTTTCAGGACTTTTAAGTTATTGAGCGAATGAGTCCTCGGGTCGTTTCCGTACACGGTAATGCCCTGTGGTCGAAAATAGGATGAACTTTGTACCCTGTTTCCTGTCCTAGGATCAAAATCCTCTTTGACTCTACGGTTTACTCCCCGAATATTTCCAATCCAAAACTGCATAGTCAAAGGTTCGCTTGCTGTAATTGTAAAATTTGACTTACAAATGAGGGCATTTGCAAAACCCTCATCTCCCTTCGATAAAGATGCCTCAATAAATTGAATATTATTTGAACTTACTAGATCAACCCAGTTCCATCTTTGATCTTGAGATAACACAAAATGAGACTTTTCTCCCGCATCTAATTGTAAATTACTTATTTTCAGTAACAGATGCCTTTCAGCAGATAGTGTAGTTGGAGTAATATTGGAAGAGCCTTGATCAAGACTTCTAAAAAAGTGGTATTTGGTAATTTGCCCATTGGGTCCCCAGGGCGGAAGATCTGGAGGAAAGCCTGTATACTGGTTATCACCTCTAAAATTACCAAAGTTACCACCCTGTGGATGCCGAATATCCCTGAGGTTAAAGGGTTGATTTAACATCCATCCACGATTGTAGCGAAATCTATTATCTCCCAAGTTTGGGCTTCCTCCTCCTCCTCCTGGCGGACGGGGAGGGCGAGGGATATGAGTACGGGGTTCACCAGGATCCCACCTGCCATTACCATTCGTGTCAATATAAGGCATAGTTCCTCCCGGCACCTGCCAATTTTGCGTGGGCATACTTGAAACACTTGTTGTTGTATTTCCTGGAATATAATGAACCGTGGCATTGGGGTTGTGAATATACCACTTCTTAAATAAATCCCATTCCTTCGAATTATATGCACTCATGTATACGGAGATTGGTATCTCCACATAAACATCGTTCAATTGAATAGGAATATTATAGGGATTCCAAAAGGCAACGGATGGATACATTGCAAGAGCAAGTTTATCGTCCGTCCAAGTTGGAACAGCAGAAAATTTAAACTCAACAAGGGCGGGAACAACAGAATGATTTATTGGCTCGGGACGAATTGTTCTCTCAGCGAAATGATTAAAATTATCCACTAAATCACGAATGGAGACTTGTATCTCGCCGTTTGGATTATTGGGGCGTTCAGCAAACAAAATATTATTATCTCCCACTATCCTAGGAAACCCGTCAGGCATTAACTTTTCTTCTTGTTGGCGTGGATCGTTAATAACAGAACCCCATGCTAAATCTGATTTAGCATCTTTCCACTTATTATGAAAATCTCTAAGAACCGACCAACGGGGACCCGCTAAAATGGTATTCTTATCATCGATTGTCGCTGCAAACTGTCCTGAAGATTGATCATTCCATTCATTCGCAAACGCGGTCGGTTTAAAGGACAGGTTTTTCATGTAGTAAATTCTGTCCTGATATAAATAACCTTGAAAATCTTTTTCCCAGGTTGTTCCGGATTCAACCGCAAAGGCACTACTTAAATCTCTTTTAAGCCCGCCTGTTCTTACATCTGCAAGAACACCGTAAGACTCTGTAGTAAGACCATGATAATGAGCGGCGATACGATTCGATTTCGTTGTCGGATCCCCCGTCACCCCATCAATCTCTGCGAACATTCCGAGCGAGATAATATCTTGTCGATCTTCTTCAATCGATGGGGAAAATGTAATTCCAAATCCTGTTTCTAAATTGGGTTCAGATGCGACGGAAAGATCGTCCCATACATTTTCCCCTTTTTTAACATTCACATGATTGACTTTCGCTTTTACCCCCTCGTCGCCTACCCAGTAAGCATAAGAAGCAGCGGTACTGGGAAGACCTTCTGATTCATCAGGGATTTCAAAATTAGTTTTCCTTACTTTCACCGGTTCTCCGGCAAGGTGGTTTTTCCAATCACTCGGATTCTCTGGGTCATAACTAGATTTCAAGAGAGGTTTTTTGAGCATCCAAACTGTCTGATTGGGAAACTGGATATCATCCGGATCCGGTAATTCGACAAGTGGGTGAAAATATTGAGGATCAAAAATACCGGAGTTTTGATTTGTAAAATTTTGCTGAACCACGCCCTGATAATCCAACCAAGCGTTCCCCTCCTGACCATAGGAAGTTTGGGCCCCATTAAAATACCGTTGATCCTTTTCAATACCATCTGGGATCTCGATATAATCCTGCCTGGATACAAAGGATCCGGATCCTTGTAATACCGCCAATTTTTTTTCATATCCCTCGTTTCCACTCACTAACCAGGCAACTTCAACCGCAGGGTGCGGATCAAATTCAGAATCCTGCATAATTGTTTTATTCACAGAGTTTCCGGTTTCTAAAATATTGGGAAATGGTTTCGCACCCGGTTGGATTCCTCCTTTACTTTTCGCACGAGTTTTCCAAACCCCAGTCCAATATCTTTGGCCAAAGGATAATTTATCGTATTGGTTATCCTCATCGAGGTCTACTCCGCTTGATACAGAAAGACTGGCATCGTAGTTTTGGTTCACATATAAATCACCCGATTCGACTCTTTCATCCAAAATATCTGCAGTTGCCGAAATTCGTGTATCCGGACCCAAGTGTTTTTGGATTTCTCCCAACGCTACCATCATACCCATACGGGCATTTGCTTGAGCTAAAACTTTTTGCTTCCTGAGTTCGGCTAAGTTTAGATCAGTACCCACTAAGCTGACGAGAGATACGACAAGCAAAAACACTAAGCTCATGAGAGAAAGAGCAAGGACAAGAGCAAAACCCTTTCTTCGATCCTTTTTCATTTCATGGGAACAATCGGGTAACTTTTTCATAAGGCAACACTTACAAGTGAGCCCTTATTGTAACCAGATGCAAGTTTATAGAGAAGAAAAGTGCTTTATCGGGACGGAATCGCTAAAATATCTTCTTCAGAGGGCCAATACTTTTCGATATCTTCTAAAGAGGGAATTTCCCGGGGTCTTACCACTCGAAATCCAACAAATATTGCGTCTGTATGATACCAAACACTTTTAGGGATTTGTGGGTCTTGTTGCTTCCATGCTTCTTCCGAGCCCATCCTTCCCGCACTCCTGTGACTTACTGCACCATCATCCCACGATCCTCCTTTTACCACTCTTGGATACAAAGTATTCGGAGCAACAAGCGGGTTTTGCAAAATACCCTTGGGGGCAGTATCCGCTGGGGGAACAAATTGATCGAGCACCCACTCCCACACATTACCATGCATATCATAGAGGCCAAAGGGATTGGGAGATTTTTGTCCGACTTTTTGGTACTTAAATCTACTGTTTCCCAGATGCCAGGAATGATTAGATAACTCTTCCGAATCATTTCCAAAACTGTA
>NZ_CAXLMO010000020.1:0-13384 GCF_964187635.1 Candidatus Seribacter sulfatis
GGAAGCTCCTACCGGATTAGATGGAGTATCCTTCGCTCCCACACTCTTGGGTAAAAAGAATCAACAAAAGAAAAGAGAATATCTCTATTGGGAATTTCACGAACGGGGAGGAAAGCAGGCGGTGCGTATGGGTAAGTGGAAAGGAATTCGTTTGAATGTTCGTAAGGATCCAAATTCTCCGATCGAGCTCTATGATTTATCCAAGGATATTGGAGAGGAAAATAATATTGCTTCCAAGAACCCTCAGATCGTTCAGAAGATACAAGTTGCGATGAAGGAATCACATGTTGAAAGCACGATCTTTCCCTTTATTAAGTAGAATTCGTCTGCTTACTAAAGGGTATATTGTAACGGGTTAAGATTGTTACAGTATCATCCCAAAAATTATGTTCGGTGATGAAATCTTTGTCTAACTGAGGTAACGGGAAAAGATGAAGGTTGTTTTTTGCTTCGTGAAAAACGATTTGGGCTAAATGAAGGCTCAGAAGCAAATGGCTCGGGTATTTTGACTGTGATGGTTGGAGTTGGTTTTCGATCACAGTAGAGAAGTAAGCAGGCATGCCCCATAGGTTTGCGAGAGTTGCACCTGCTTTGGCGAAATCAATTCCAAAATGATTGATCTCCGAGTCATAAATCGGTTTGTCCAAGTTCATAGCGGAAGTTGAAAATTCTTCATCTATTGCAAAAAAAGCGAGTCTTCCAAGGAAACTTAACAGACCTGCAGTAAGAGCCTCTGGTTGGCTCAACGAATTTCCCTTCATTATAGAGGAAATTTCGAGGCATAGTCGTCCCATCTTTGCGGAATCAGTGAGCACATCAATATAAGGTTGTGGGATTCCATTGGGGAAATGCTCGGACTGTTCAAATTTTCCGGCAGCAACCAGTTGGCTAAGTGCTTCGGGGCCCACCACATTAATCGCTTCTTCTAGGTCAATCTTAATAAGAGCCTTCCCAAAAAAGGGAGAATTGGCAACCCTCAGCAATCGGGATCCAATAAAAGGATCAGATGCAGCTATAGCAGCCAGTTCAGATTTAGTTGGTTGAGTATTGAGGGCTTCTGTAAATTGATTTTTCGTTAGGGTAAGACCAGGCATCCCATTTAGGTAAACAATGCCTTCCTTTACTTTCGAGGAAAGGCATTTGACCGCTTCAAGGCAATTTTGAATTGCCAGTTGAACCTTCGAAGCTTCCATTGGTTTTAGAAGGGCCTGATGTACTAAGTCGACCGATTCAATTACAACTTTTTGTTCGGTATAACCTGAAAGAACAATTCGAGCTGTTTTGGGTGAGTGAGTTCTCACTTCTTTAAGCAATTCAAGTCCGCTCATTCCTGGCATTCTCATGTCTGTGACTAGAACATCACAACCTGCAGATTGAATTTTTGCAAGTGCTTCTTTTCCACCTTCGCAAAAAGTCATATTCCAATTTTTACGCTGGCCCCGTAGTGCTCTTCGAAGTCCGTCTAGAACCTGTGGCTCATCATCTACAAAAATAATCTTTGGTGAATCTTCCTGCATGAAAATTAAAGAAATATGTATTTAGGTTTAATCGCTCTGATGATTGGGTATTGTAACGATAAATTTTGTTCCGGTTCCTTGTTCTGTTTCAAAGTGAAGGGAGCCTGCGTGTTTTTTTGCAATCAAATTATGGGCAAGTGTCAGCCCTTGTCCTGTTCCTTTACCAACATCTTTGGTGGTGAAAAAGGGGTCAAATATTTTAGTTTTAATACCTTCGGGAATCCCCAGTGCATTATCAGCGATTATGATTTTAATTTTGTTGTCTTCTTGTTCGGCAGAAATGGTGATCTCTCCTCTTTCATACTTTTTCTCTTGAATGGCATCCTTTATCGCATCGGCTGCATTAACAATTAGATTTAGGATAACTTGATTAAATTCCCCTGGATACAAGGATACTTCAGGGAAGTCATCCGGTATATTGTTTGTCACTTTTGCCGAGTACTTCCATTCATTGGTAGCAACAGTTACCACAGTCGAAATGAGCTCTTTGAGGTTTACCTTTTTTTGATGCCCGCCAGGGTGGGCAAAACTTTTCATGGAACGAACGATTTCTGCAATTCTGAGAACTCCATCCGAAGTTTGCGAGAATGCCTTTGGGACTTCGTCGAGAAGGTAGTCAATATCAAGTTCTTTATCAACGGATTCCAGTTTTGCGGCAATTCCGGAGAGGTTTTCTTTGGATGTTCCCGAAAGAATATCTCTGTATTTTTCTCGCAGAGAAACCATATCTTCAAAACTTTCCTTAAAAAATGAAATATTATTTCCTACATATTGAGTCGGGGTGTTAATTTCATGGGCTACGCCGGAAGCCAATTGCCCAATTGATTCCATTTTCTGAGCCTGTACCAACTGAGTTTCAAGGTTCTTGCGCAAATTGATTTCTTTCTCCAATTCTGTGGTCTGGGCTTCAAGCTCCTTGGTTTGTGTTTCCAGTTCTTTAGTCTGTTTTACCAATTCATCCGTTCTTTTGTTTACTTCATCTTCAACTGAGTGTTTGGCATCCTCCAAGTCAGTCTGATTCTGTGCAATTTGCTTCATTTCAAGAATACTTCTTTTATTCGAATAAATCAGGAAAACGACTTCGAATAATATCCATGCCGCGTGTTCCAGACTGCGCCAGGGTGTTGCGGTTAGAACACCGTAAACTGATTCCGGGTACCAAAAACCGCGGGCTAAGTGATCGAGGTAAATGATCACAGTCGCAGTGAGCAGTACTTTGAAATCTCTATAAAATGCAAGGATAGGAAGGCTGGCAAAAATGAGGAAATGGGTCTCGATCCGCCCTCCAGTAAGATGGATAAAGAGGGCAGCGATTAAAATTTGAGATATAGCAATGACATGTCTTGTAATTATTTTACCTTGGTGAAATCTACCGAGGTAAAGTGCAGGTAAGATTATGATGAGTCCAAGAATGATCGCGGCATATAAATGAATGTGCCAGGAACTCTCTTCTCCTTCCCAAGTGTAGGGAGAGACAAGTAACGCCAAGCAGATTCCGAATATGTATTGACCCAAGAGCAATCGAACAAAAAGAAAGTCGGTTCTTTTAACGATTCTTTGGAGGTCTTTTTTAAAAAGTTTTTCCGCTACTTGATTAATTTTTTCCATAGAAAATGAATTTTATGAGTCCGTGGGGTTGTTTTGTATCGGACATCCATATACGATTCCTTTCTCAATACCTGTTGTTTTGCCCAATACTTGAGACAGTATGATCGACTTGCCATGATTGTCTCCTTCATGACCTCGGCTTGCGGTTATGCCTCCAGAGTACCTAAGATTTCCATCTTTGTCATAAAGACAAACCGCACCGGAAGTTGTCATTCCAAGTGACTCGGCAATTTTACCAATTTGATCAGATAAAATAGACACGGCAGGGATGGACTTGGCTTCGTTTAATAAAGCACCATTCTGCCATTCCCGTTGTTCCCCCCTCGGCATGTAGACAAGGATTGAAACGCCCATCTTGCCTTTTGTTTTGGCCAAAATTCTATGAAGTTCAGCCAATGAAGCTTTTGTGCAAGGGCAGCGGGGATGAATGCTCATGAGTAAATGGAAACGACCATCTTGGAAATGTGAAGGTATTTTAAGAGGTGCCTCCTCGGTTTTCCCAGGTGTAAAGGAATAATTCCATAGTAGTAAGAAACCGGTAAGGCAAGCCGTTGCCCAAACCGATAAAAGCAAGAAATTTCTAATTCTTAATGGATTCAATTTACTCGGTGTTATTCTCTTTTAAAAACTTTAATCATTTTAGGGAACGGTGAACGGGTGTAGCAAGAGTTGTAATTGTGAATCACTTCGAGAAAATGATTTGTAATGTCCGTTCCTTTTGGTGCTACCAACATGTCGCTTTCCAAATGAATATTTTCAGCCAGTCGCATTCCTACTGCTAATTCATTTATTGAAACCTCAGCAATTATGTAACGTGATTTTGACTTTTGCAGTAAGCCCCGAAGGGCCAAAAGAATTTCTCTGGAAAAACTTGGCTGGCTTGCATCAAGAGTACCCAAAATAATATCTAGTTCGTGTCCTTCGGTCTCAAGATAATCAAATTCAAGGGCTGTCCGTAAGATTTCATAACTTGAAATTATATTTTCTTTTCCTTCATTTTTGTAAGGCAGTGGGCTGACCAATAAACAGTCGAGTATAGCCCTTACCTCTTCGAGACGGGGAATGTGTCCAAGTAGATGATCGATGACTTTGGGGAATTTCTCGACCAGTTTTTTGATGTCGGGGCGCAATTGTTTGTTGTGAAAAACATCTTCTGCTTCTTCCTCAGGCAGTGTAATTGCAGCTAACTGAGAAAATATGGCAGCTGTTTCAATTTGCCAGGTGTTTTTGCAATTGAGCACTCTCGCGATTTCGCCAGCTAGTCGCTTGACTCTTTGTGCCCTGCCAAAAAACAGAGGTTTTATGGTTGAAAGTGTTTCCGTGAGGGCTTCTACCGATCCAATTAATGTTTCATGAAGAAGTACCCTTTCTGACTCAATTAATTCCCTTTGGCGTACCCCCGCTGCCAAAGCATCCCTAAGGGTTTCAGTTGAACATGGCTTTTCTAAAAGCCTGAACACATGCCCTGAATTTACCGCTTTCATTGCATCTGTGTAATCGGCATGCCCGGTAAGGAGCATAGTGGTGCAGTCAGGGTCAAGTTTTATGATTTCAGAAAGAAAGGAAGCACCGTCCATCCCCGGCATTCTTTGATCGGATACCACAACGGAAAAGGGTGCTTCTTTTTCAAAAGTTTGTATTCCTTCCTCACCGCTTACAGCTATATAGGTATCATAGGTATGCCGGCATTGTCTTTGCAAGTCCGACAAGATTGCCGGTTCGTCATCAACAAAAAGAATTTTTGGCTTTTCATTCATTAATTGACTTTAGTTAATTAATTTCTGTTATTCAACGATCATAATTTACTATTAATCTTTCTGTAAATGAAAAATAAACTAACCTGCCCACATTGTGATAAAGAAATCACTACTTTAAAGATGGGTTACAATGCCAAGCAAGCTTTAGTGATTATACCTATATTGTTGCTTGGTTTTATTCCCTTTCTCTCCATATTTTTTAAATCCAATTCTCTCGCTTCCGATGATTTGGATATTACCAGTTTTGATACCAGGATAGATGGCAAAGAAATGGTTGTGACTGGAATTATTAATAATTTAACGGACAGTGCTTGGACTTCAGTTAGTGTGGAAGTGGAGTTTTATGACGAAGGCGGAAATTTTATTGGTGAAAGTGATGACTACATAGGTTCCGAAATCCATTCCAAAGCAAATGAAAATTTCGAAGTTCGTTTTCGCAATCTGCCCGAAGTTGTATTGCAGGGAGATGCCTCTACTAAACTTAAGATTGCCGGCGGAGTCTGCAAAAACTTTTAAGTAGAAAAAAAGAATTTTAAAAGAATTTAATGAAGGTAATTTTTTACTTACTTTTGGTAAATTTATTTATCTCCTGCGGAGGTCATTCAAATAAATCAGTTCCCCAGTCCCTTAAGGGAGGTGCTTCGGTTGTTGCCGCTTCTCCAGTTATTCTAGTCGGTGGTTCCATGATTGGCGGGAGGAAGATTGCTCAGAAAAGTGCGATCGTAACCAAGGTACCAGCGAAATGGTATGCTGAGGAAATTACTGGTGAAAGACTTCGCACCTTAATGATACCAACTGGGAAAATGACGGGGAAATGGAGCTATATGGGAAGTCGTGGGGATCACCATTTTTTTTCACATGAGATTTTGGGTAGGGATATATATCGAGTCTTGAAAACTCAATACGAGGTGGAAGATTCATTCCCATTAACTTGGCAAAATTCAAAATGGAGAACTATTGCAATTACCAGGGAACCCTTTGATCCGGAATTGCTCGAAAGGTTTCGCAATGATGCCGGGATAGAACTGATTCCCTTGGAGAATCAATAGAAGTTAGCAGTTACACTTGTTTGGGTGGGCTGTTTCCTCGCTCATGTTCAGATTACATTGTGATGAAAAGATACATCATGACATTTCTTTGACATTTATTTTACCGAGGACTGACAACATTTCACTCGTTTTGTGGTTGAATGTGGGTTTTGAAAATAAACCCAACAAATATTCACACCATGAAAAGATTATCTATTCTACTTACAGCCACATTCTTTCTTTTAAGTGGCATTCAAACCATATCCGCAAAAAAGAAGAAAAAGGATTCAAAGGAACCTAATGTTCATGTCCGGGTTGATTTGGATCGCACTATTCTGCCTGCCGGCAAAAAAGGAAAGGCAGTAATCAAAGTCTGCCTTGAGCCGGAAGAAATTATTCGCGATGCCGCGAATAGACCATCGGTAAATGTTGCTTTAGTCCTTGATAAATCCGGATCAATGAGCGGTGAAAAAATTGCACAGGCAAAGGAGGCCGCCGTTCAGGCGATTCGACGTTTAGGAACGAAGGATTTGGTATCTATTGTAGCTTATTCCAACCAGGCTGAATCCATTGCTCCGGCACAGAAGGCTGGAAATGTCAGTAAACTGGAAAATATTATACGAAACCTGCGAGCCGTTGGGGGAACTGCCCTGTACGCTGGAGTAAATCAGGGAGCTGCAGAATTAAGAAAGAATTTGAGCAAAGAATATTTTAATCGGATTATCCTTCTTTCAGATGGCTTGGCGAATCAGGGTCCATCTTCAACCGCTGATTTGGTAAGACTGGGACGGGCTTTTGTGAAGGAAGATATTTCAGTTAGCACTATCGGTCTCGGTGGTGGATATAATGAAGATCTCATGGCGGGTCTTGCGAAAGAAGGGCAAGGAAACCTTTATTTTGCCGAAAACAGTAGTGAATTGTCAGGTATTTTTGATGCTGAAATCGGAGATGCACTAAGTGTGGTTGCACGTAATGCAGTTATAAAAATTGAAATGCAGGGGAAGGTACGTCCCGTTCGTCTGATCGGAAGGGATGGAAAAATTGAAGGAAATCAGGTAGAAATTGAAATTAAGCATCTTTATGGTGGGCAAGATAAGTTTGCGCTTTTGGAAGTGGAAGTGCCTGAAGGTAATCATGATCAAAGTATCAGCTTGGCGAATATTTCAGTCAGTTTTGACTCTGCGAAGGGAGAAGAAAGGCAAACCCGTAAAACTAAAATTAAATGTGCTTTCAGTGATAACCAGAAAGTTGTGAATGAATCAGTTAATGAAGATGTGATCGTTGCCTATGTGGACAACCAGGTCGCAGAGGCCAAAGATCAAGCCATTCAATTGGCGGACGAGGGAAGGCATGAGGAAGCGGTTCGTGAACTTAAGAAACTAAATTTTAAGATCGAAGCCCAAAACAGAGTTTGGGCCAGTTCATCGATCAGCCATAAGAATGGTCAGTTTCTTGATGAAGTGGAGGAACTTGATCAAGCTGAAGGCCTGTCCAATGAGAATCGCAAGGCTTGGAAATCTTCGAATTATCAAGTGCAGTCTCAGCAGAAAGTAATTCCAAAAGCCCGAAAATAGGCTTTGAGCTGTGGCTTGCTATTATTGGTTGATTTTATCAAGTTAGATTGAAATGCGTTTGAATCGTTTTGTTATTTGGCTGGGTTTGCTGGTTATGGCTACCTTTTCAGTCGGAATCCTTGCCTTTCTTCTATTGCAGAAGGAAGGCAGTCGGATTCGATCAAATGCCGAGCATTCCCGTGTAATGGCGCAGGAAGCGACAAGTAGGGCAAAGCTCTATCATGAAATGGCTAGGCAGTCCCGCGAGATGGCAGAGTATGCTGAACAGGCGGCAGAGGATTCGTTGGCAATCCGGGCTAGAACGGTAGCAGATAATATCGATTTGATCATGTCCGAACTTAAAGATGGACTGATGTTGGGATTACGAAAATTGGATAATCAATCAAGCAACCAAGAAATGCTAGCTTGGTCTAATTCAAACAGATGGGTTGCCAATGGATTTGTTTGGGGGAAAGGTCAGGAGGTAACTTATTCCAAAGATACTCAAAATCGCAACCTATCTATTTTTAAAGATGATGATGGCTGGGCTTGGCAGAAAACAGAAAAAGCAAAAGAAGTTTTGGACGATGGTTTGGAAGTTGAATCCTTAGCACAGGTTGATCGTGATGAAAAAATGACAAAAGAAGCGGATGAAGGTGTAGTAGCTTACCAAAGTGAATCAGAACAAAATGACTTATTAGCTGAATCGCAAATTAGTCAGAGCGAGGCCTTGGATTCTCTCCAGCAGCAGCGTGCTAATTCTCAGGCTCTTTACTCACAAATCAATGCTCCAGCTGTCGCTAAACAGCGATCTCTTTCTCAGCAGCCTGATTCTCAGTTGGAAAATTACAGGGAAGCTCAGTCCTTTCTTAGTCAAAATATTACCGACTTAAATTTAAAAAAGATTGCAGTTGAATCAAAGAAATCTTCCTGGGCCAATGGCTTGGATAATTTCCGTGCAAGCAAAGTGCAGAGAAAGCAACTACGTGATGAAGTCAGGAATGATATTCAGGTTCTTGAGGTTTCTGATGAACTAGAAGAGGTGGCACAGGAGACTTCTGTTGATGGGGTTGCATTCAAATCGAGGGAGGAGTGGGAGTATGACAGAAACAAAGATTCTCCAATTTGGATGGTGTGGAGGCAGTCGAATCCTTTAACGGGAATGGGTTTGGAACTAGAGACCGAAGAGGTTATAAAAAGCCTCAAGAGTGGATTTCCCGAAAATCTGGTCGATGGTGAATCTTTTGTATTAAAAGATGATCAGGGGATTGAAATATGTTCTTCGGGGGACAGTCCTGGGGAGAATGAAAGGTTTGTGAAAGCTTCCGTTCCCGTTGGGGAAGAGCTTCCAGGTTGGAAGCTCTCCGCTAGGAGAGTTTTGCCTCAAGAGGTTGTTTTGCCTCCCGCTGAATTACCGGATGAACAGATTGCCAAGTTAGGAAGCATATCATCAATTTTGGGCCTTTCATTTAATCCTGAGCGTGGAGGCTACCTTGTTTTTAGTGCGGTGATCTCACTTATTCTGGTCGCAGCATTTCTTTTGGGAGGTTCTGTTCTTTTGATTCAGGTGCGCAGAAACAGCTTAGAGGCGGTTAGAAAAACCACTTTTGTTTCCAATGTTTCACACGAACTGAAAACGCCCCTTACCACTATTCGAATGTACGGTGAAATGCTTGGCGATGGTATGGTGAAAGATGAAAACAAACGAAAAGGATATCTTCAGACTATTATTTCCGAAAGCCAGCGTCTCACTCGTTTAGTTAATAATGTTTTGGATTTTGGAAGATTGGAAAGAGGAGAGAAAACTTACAATTGGGAGCAGGTGGAAATGGGATCAGTGATTTCAGGAATTCTAGAGACTCAAACCCCAAGATTGGAGAGAAACGATCTCAAGGTGGAATGGTTGGACGAATCCCGTAATGGTTTAGCCAAATTGGATCCCGATGCTCTCGAGCAGATTATTCTGAATCTTTTGGATAACCTAGTGAAATATGCAAGCGAAGGAAAGTTTGCTGGAGTGCGTCTATTCAAGGATAAACAGACTATTACTCTGGAAGTGGCTGATCATGGTCCCGGAATTCCTGCGGAACAAAGAGAAAAGATTTTCGAAACTTTTCATCGTGTGGATGATGCTCTCACTTCCACCAAGCCGGGTTGTGGAATTGGATTAAGCATTGCTCAAAAACTGGTCGAAGATATGCTGGGAACGATTGCTTGTGAGCCCAACCACCCCAAGGGTACCTGTTTTCGTATTGTATTTCCTTTATCAAAAGAAACATGAAAAAAAGAATACTGATTGCAGAAGATGATATTAATATCCGTTCGGGTTTGATCGATGCATTGGAAATGGATGGGCATGAAGCTCATGGAGTTGGAGATGGGGCAGCAGCAATTTCCCATTTCCGTCAGGAAAAATGGGACTTACTCATTCTTGATTTAATGATGCCGGAAAAAAGTGGATATGAAGTGGCCCGTGAAGTCCGTGCGATCGGTTCAGATGTTCCCATTCTCATGCTTACCGCGAAGAGTGAAGAAATTGATAAAGTTCTTGGTTTTGAGATGGGGACCGATGATTATGTAACTAAGCCTTTTTCGGTTCGTGAACTGTTGGCCCGTATTAAGGCACTTTTGCGGAGAAGTTCTGGTAACTCTTCTGATTCTCAAAAAACAGGTGAGCCTCCGGCAAATTTTAACATTGGCTCTGTTGAGGTGGATGGTCGCCGATATGAATTAAAGGCAAACGGAAATGTACATTCACTCACGCCGCGTGAATTGAAACTGCTTTCTTTGTTCCGTGAACGGGTAGGGGAGGCTCTTAGTCGGGATTACTTACTCGATCATGCTTGGGGAATCGATTACTATGGAACAACCCGAACTTTAGATCAGCATATCGTTCAACTGCGTAAGAAAGTGGAACCTGATCCTGCTAGTCCGAAGCTTATTCTAACTGTTCATGGGGTGGGTTACCGCTGGGCAGAAGGATAATATCTTTTTTTAGAACGCCTGAGTAAGAGCCTCGGGGAGTTCCTTGAGCATCCTGCCCATGCCTTTGTTGTGTGCAGTGGCTGCCACCACTAGGTCGAGACTGGGGAAGACAAAGATGAACTGACCGCCCGCTCCCCGTCCCTGAATAATTGGATATTTTTTACCGTTGATTTCGCGAGTCTGACTCCACCAAAAATAGCCGTAAAAGTTTTCTTCATTTGTCTGCACCAGGGGTGAAGTGGCTCTTTTAACAAAGTCTTTAGGCAGATGTTGTTTCCCCTTCCATTTTCCCTGATGGAGAGTAAGCAAACCCATCTTGATCATATCGCGGGACCGTAAACTGGAACCGGCTGCTGATTTGGGGAACCCGCTCAGATCTTCCTGCCAACCATAGTTGAGAATACCCATAGGCTTCAGCAGTTCATCACGAATGAAACCTTCCGCCGATCCCGGAACAATAGATTCCAGGACCTGCATGGTGAAGACGGTGTCGGCTGCCTGGTATTTGAAGGGTTGGAATGAAGAGTTTGGAAGAACGGGTAGATCTTCAGTGAATTGTAAGTAAGCTCGGGCTTGTCCCTGTCCACGAAGCAGATTGGGCTTTTGCATAAAATTGCCAATTTTCTTTTTGGGTAATCGAATGCCAGACCTCATTTGCATCGCTTGATGAAGGGTGATTTTATCCGCCCCTTTGGCTAATTGGTTAGTCTTGATTTCCTTAAGGAAGGATACCACGGGTTTGTGTAAGTCCTCCATGGAAAGGTGGCCAAGTTGAATGGCTCGACCTATGGCGTAGGTAGTGTAAGACTTGGTAATGGACATCTGATAGTGCGGATAGTTGGCCCTTCCTCTTCGAAAATAAGATTCGAAAATCAGCTTATCTTTGTACGCGACCAATAGGCTGTCGGTTTTACCATGCTTTGGGCTGTCTGCAGGTTCAGCCAGTTTTCGAACATAATGGAGGATTTTCTCTTTTTTACCTCCGTCTTTTCCCAGTTCACCTACTGTAAGCTGATCATTTCTGTCTCTTGGCTTACGAGTGATGAAGGGTTTTTTGAGGTAAGGTATTCCTTTTTCCTTTTCAAACGAGATATCTGCGGCATTAAGATCGGTAACTTCGGGAGCAAGTCCGGTGCTTGCCAACAATGTTTTCCCCAAGGGTAGGAATGCTAGAACTATATAGGAAGTGAGTAAATTGAGGTTCATAGATTGAGTTGAAAAAATGATTTTCTTACCGGCAATGAAATTGACATATGGCCCAGTATCAGACGAAATATATAAGATGTTTAAATTATCAGCCCTGTCTCTTTTTATCGCAACGCTAACCTGTTCGGTTTTCTCAAAAAGTGGACCGGTGATCCGTAAGGAAATCAAGGAGCAAAACGGACGCAAGGCTGAATACATGTACATCGACGGAATCAAGGTGCATGAGACGGATCCGGAAAAACAGCCGCAGCCTCCCGTTGTCGAACCCAAGCCTTATGATGCCAAAGCGGCCAAACCGCCCAAGGGGGCAGTCGTCCTTTTTGATGGTACCCCAAAAACTCTCAAAAATTGGCAGGCAACCAAAGGTGGGCCAACCAAGTGGAAATTAGTGGATGGAGCTCTGGAATCAGTCCGGGGGGGTGGTTACCTGCAGAGCAAGAAAGAGTTTGGATCCTGTAAATTACACATTGAATTTGCCACACCCAGTGAAGCAAAGGGGAGCGGGCAGGGGCGTGGAAACAGCGGAGTCTTTCTTATGGGGCAGTATGAAATTCAGGTTTTAGATTCCTACAAAAATATCACTTATCCGGACGGGCAGTGCGGAGCCCTGTACGGACGGGCCAAGCCTTTGGTGAATGCCACTCGTGGACCAGGGGAGTGGCAGACTTATGATGTTACTTTTCATCGTCCTATCTTCAATGATGAGGGCGAGGTTACCCGAAAGGCAAAATTCCATGTTATCCACAATGGCCATGTCATCCATGATAATCTGGAGTTAAGTGGTGGAACCGGTTGGAGAGGCCCGCACTCGATTTCCGAATATAAGAAACACAACGATAAGGGACCCTTGAAAATGCAGGATCATGGCAACCCGGTTCGTTTCCGTAATGTCTGGATAAAGCCCCTTAAGGACTGAGCTTGTCTCTGGTTGAAAGGATTGACATTTAAAGAGGGTAACCCGGATTGCTTTGGTAATCTGTGGGTTGTCTCAATCGGGGACTCGTGTTAGATGAATGTTTTAATTTAAACCAAATTATTCAGTAAACCTCCCAATTATGAAATTATTTTCTAGCTTTCTGTTATTTTCCACGGCTCTTTTTTCCTTTGCAAATGAGAAAATAACCCCTCTTAAGGGTTTGCTGGTCACGGGGGGTGGGCATCATGACTATGCTACCCAAAAAAATATAATTACCGAGGAGATAAGTAAGCGTATATCGGTGGAGTGGGAAATTCTTTTCGAGATGGATCCGAGGCGTATGAAAGGATTACTGGGCCGGGAAGATTGGGCTAAAGGGTTTGATTTTATATTTTATAACTTCTGCTTTGCCCGGGAGGATGACACTCAATTTATCGATAAAGTCGTGGCGGTTCATCAAAGCGGAGTTCCTGCAATCGCGATGCACTGTGCGATGCACACTTATCACCCCTATCTTAAAGGTAAACCCGAAGATAAGAGCTGGAATAAAATGCTTGGGGTGGTTTCTACCGGACACGGTCCCCATGTCCCCTATGATGTAACCATTGCCAAAGAACAAACCGGGCACCCTGTAGTCAAAGGCTTGCCCAAAAAATGGAGAACCCCCAAGGGTGAACTTTACATGGTCCCCACGGTGATGGAGGGAACCACTGTGCTGGCATATGGAGACAACGGTGCCGAACATAAACCACCCGCCCCACAGGCATTGGCCTGGGTGAAGGAAAAAGGTGGATTTAAGCTTTATGCGACCACC
>NZ_CAXLMO010000021.1:0-17658 GCF_964187635.1 Candidatus Seribacter sulfatis
CCCTGCTGCAAAATCAAGGTATTGATTGGGCTTATAAATCCGGTACATCCAGGGAGTCTTTTCCTGTCTGCTGGGATAGCCCCAATCTTTAGGCTTAATGGCTTCACTTTTGAAAGGCGTGATTTCGTCAAAACGGAACGCCATGCGAAGATATCGATCCGCAGATTCAAGATAAGCATTTAAATGTTGATCAGAAAGATTGAGAGCATCTCCAACATTGGTAAATCCATGATCATTTTCATCGGTTGGGAAATCCTCTGTGAAATCAAAAGGTAAGTCATGTAAACCCAGCAGATCGCGCATCGTATTCCGGTACTCTCTGCGATTGAGTCTACGTAAAACGGTTTGGTTGGGGCCTTTTTCCTTTTCCCATTCAACAAGGGTTTTGGTGAGCCAGGCAATGGTCTGTTTGATTTCTTCTGTTTTGGGTTGCTTGACTTCCTTTTTCTTGGGAGGCATTTCACCCAGGTTGAGCTGGTCGAGGATGTCGTGAAGTAGGTTGACTTTATCTTCGTCCCCTAAATCGATCATCTGTTTACCCGATAATTCCTTCGAAAGCTGGTGAAAAGTACGATCTCCTTTTTCTTCCTCAGAACCATGGCACTTTATGCAATAATTTTGGGTAAATTGAAAAACTTTCTGATCGAATTCTACGACTCTTGAAAAGGCATGGTTTATTCCCACTAGAAAAAGTACAGCGAATCCAAAAATGGATGAATGCAAAATCTTTTCCATTTGCAGAAGTCAGGTAATTTTTTCGAGGCCGGTAAGGGTTCCGGATGAGGTATTGAAATGATCCACATCCATACCAAAATTCTGTAACATTGAAAGATATAGATTGCAAAGAGGGGTGGATTGTTTACCGGCCCGTGCAAAATGCATGTGTCCACCGTGCTTGAAACCACCACCGGAAAGCAGAATGGGGAGGTCTCGATTACTATGGGAATTTGCGTTGCTCATTCCACTTCCAAGAAGAGACATCGTGCTGTCCAGTAAACTTGCACCGTTAGGTTCTTTTACATCCTTAAGTTTTTTGAGAAATCGCGCAAATTGATCGACATGAAAAGTTTCAATAATGGAAAGTTCATCAATGGCATCCTGAACCTGTCCATGATGAGAAAGAGTATGGTATCCCTGTGAAACTCCGGATAATCCACCGTTTTCTTTTCCTAAATTGGTAAATGCCAGACTGATAACCCGGGTCGAATCGGTTTGAAGGGCAAGAGCCATCAGATCGTAAAAAAGGGGGGTTCGATCCTTGAGGGTTAGTGAATCCACACCCTGAGGCAGGACATAATCCGTATTTGGTTTTTCCTTATCGAGCCAGAGGGTGGATTGTTCAATGCGTTTTTCGAATTCGCGAACGGAGGTGAAATATTGGTCCAGTTTTTCGGTGTCTGCATAACCTAAGCTTTTTTTAAAACGATCTGCCTGGGTTTTCGCGAGATCAAGGATGGAGCGTTTATCAATTAAAGCTCTTTCTGTTTGATTACGTGTTGAGCTGTTCTCTTTTCGAAAAAGCATTTGATAAAGTTTTTCCAAACTACGGATAGGTTGGATATTGTTTCCATTACTCGTCCATGAAAGGGTATGTTCATTCCCGCGGTCGGCATCTAGTGTAAGAGAAGGGTACCTTGTTTTCTCTCCAGTAAAGTCGGCTGCTTTTTGATCCAGGGAAATATTGGCTTCGGCATATCCTTTCGAATGGTTGGTTGGAATGCCCGAGAGGAAAAACTTGGTTGCATTGTGACCACCGCTGAGGTTGTGATCCAAGCCGGAGAATACTGTATAATCACCCCGCAACGATTCAAGTGGCTTCAGGAGTATGGGCGATTGAAATTGCTTACCAGTCTCGATTGGATGGAAGTTTTCGGGGACAAAGCCGTAAAAAATTCCGGTTGCCGCTATTCGTTTTGGTGAGACAAGAGAGGCGGATTCTGCATTTGCCTCGAGAAGGGGGAGGGCAATCATAGATCCACCCAATCCTTGCAGAAATCTCCTACGGGCAATGTGTCTTTTAATAAGCATCTGCATAAAATACTATGCAAGAATCACTTAAAAACCAAGGCTACATTAGCATTTAACTAAAGAAAAGAAGTACTGGAAAGCCTTCGAAAGTATTACTTAAATAGGGGTTCTACCATGTTTCCATTGATCTTTTCCCAACCGGCATACAATAAATCAAGCCGTTCAGGCATTTCCTTAGATAAGTCTTTGGTTTCAGAGGGATCCTTGGCTAAATCATAAAGTTCCCATTTTTTGGGTGATTGCCTGAGGATTTTCATGTCGCCCACGCGAAAGGCCGCCTTATGACTCTGTCTCCAATACAGCCACTCGTGCGGATCTTCCTTGTGCTTTCCTGTGAGGTAGGGAAGAAGGTCATAAGATTCAATATATTCACCTTTGGGTTTAGATACCCCTGCAGCTGCATGAATGGTGGCAAAAATATCCGTACTCAGTACGGGCCGATCATAGGTTTTTCCAGCAGGCACCTTGCCGGGCCACTGAAAGAGGAAGGGTACACGAATGCCGCCTTCATACATTTGTCCCTTTCCGCCCCGTAAAGGGAGGTTGCTACTGGTTAGTTCCTTGGTCGGTCCACCATTGTCGCTCAGGAAAAATACAAGTGTGTCGTTTTCTAAATCTTCTTTTTCTATTTTTTTCATAATATCACCCACACTGTCGTCCAGGTTGGCCAGCATAGCTGCAAAGATTCGTCTTTGTATATCCTCAATGTGTTTGAATTTTTTCATGTACTTATCGGCAGCCTGGAGTGGACTATGCACAGCGTTGTAGGATACGAATAAGAAAAAGGGTTTGTTCGCATGCCGGTCAATGAAGTCAACGGATTCGCGGGTAATGGCATCCGTGAAGTATTCCTCCTCCAGTACCGGTTGACTTCCCCGTACGATCGGATTGTTGGCATCGTAATCAGGTTCGTTGCCCAAGTGAGTCGAGTAGATCACCTTGCCGAAAGTTCTGATTCCTTGTCCACCTCCTGGGAGGACTTTCCTTCTTAACCAGGTGGTCGTTCCCTTCCATGGTTCGGGAACGAAGTAATGTCCTTCGTGAGTAAACCCAAAAAACTCATCAAATCCGCGACGAAATGGATGATAGGGAGCGGTTCCTCCAAGATGCCACTTTCCAATTAAACCGTTTACATAGCCTGCCATTTGGAGTGAGTCGGCAATGGTTTGTTGAGACAGAGGGAGGCCGAAGCCCGGTTCCTCATTTTTGGCACCGGTGGGATTGAATTCATGCCCGAAGCGGGTTCCATACTTTCCAGTGAGAAGGCCAGCCCGGGAAGGGCTGCAGTTGGGGGCGGTGACATAGCCCTGGCTAAACCTTACACCCTTTTTTGCAATGTCGTCGATGTTGGGTGTGGGTATCTCCTGATTCCCTTGGCATCCCAACTCTCCATATCCGAGGTCATCAGCCAGAAGAATGATGAGGTTGGGCATTTGGGAAACCCGATCCTTTCCATAAGAAACAGGTTTTAAAATAAAAAAGGGAAGAAATAAGGCGATGAGGAATCGATTGAGCTTCATATAGTTTATATGTCTTAATATTTAAATTCTTACAACGGCACAGTTGTTCTATGCTGTTTAATCTATTTTTAACATAAATTAGAGCAATTAAAACTCTCATGATGAGTTCAAAACATATTATTAATTAGGGACTAATGAAAATTGTGATACTTTAACATCTTGACATTTTGACGTCATTATATGATTATGTCATTATGTCGTCTAAATCTCACAATAAGAAGTCAAAGCGTAAAAACACGTCTTTGCGTCTTGAGGAGTCAGTCTTAAAAAAGCTGAAGATTTATGCGGTGAAGAAGGATACAAGCGTTCAGCAAATTATTGAGGATCTCGTGGTGGGACTCCTCAAAAACAAAAAATAATTATGCTAAAAATACAAAAAAATGATAAATGGTTGGCAACCGTTCGGGATGATTACCAGGTGGGGGTTTTTGCCTACACTAGATCAGGGAAGGTTGTATTGGTGACTAGTCGTAAGGGAGAATCATGGATACTACCGAAAGGAAATCGTGCGAAAAAACGATCTGATCGTTTACAGGCAAAAAGAGAAGCTTTTGAAGAAGCAGGTCTACAAGGGTCTTTGAATTGCAAGCATTATGATTTTAACTCTCTCGAGAAGTCTAAGAATCTAAGGATCTACACTATGAGGGTAAAAACGATCCTCCACGATTTTCCTGAAAAGAGTGAGCGAAGTCGGATCGTAACCACTTTCGATCGGGCTGAAAAGATGGTCAAGCAAGAGTACTTGGAGATAATCCAAGAATTACGAAAGAGGATATTTTAAAAATCATTTTTCTTTTGCGGGAGTCATGGTCCTGATTAACTTGTTTAGTTCCAGAACCGATTTGTATAGTCTGGTTCGGGTACTTCAATCCTCATTAAAACCTTCTTGTTTTAGGCTTGGCTTTCTAAAACTAATAAGGTGCTGAACGACCTTTACAAATTTAGCGGACACCCATGGTCCTTAAGCGGATACGGAAAACATTCTTTCGACCGGTGATATAAAGGACATTGCTCCCAGGTCCGGCAAAAGCGCAATTAGTCGGGCTTTCCGGGACTGCAATTGTCTCGAGCAGTTTGCCTTGCGGACTCCATATCCGCACGGCGTAAGGACCTGCACAATATAGGTTGCCGAGATGGTCTACTGTCATGCCGTCACATCCATAATCACTGGGCTGTTCGACTTGGGAGAAAAGTCTTTGTTTGGAGGGTTTTCCGGTTTTGGGGTCGACATCAAAGGCATGGAGTTTCTGCTCCTTGTATTCGGACACATAGAGTGTCGTCTCACACGGTGAGAGCATCAAGCCGTTTGGCCCCTTTAGATCGCTGATGACTGGTCGTGGATTTCCACCATCGGAGTCGAGAAGGTAGATCGATCCCGCGCCCGGCACCGTGACGTAGATCCGCCCTTTGCGATCAACCACCACGTCGTTGACTCCCACAGGGTAAACCTTCTTGTTTTTCCCCATCCTCGTCGGCTTCAAGAGCACGGTTTCCGTCCCGTCCTCCTCGAGGCGGGCAAGGCTCTTCTCCCGTTGCTTGCACATCAGTAATCGTCCCCGCAAGTCAAAGGCGAGCCCGTTGGCTCCGCCGGTCTTGTCCCTGAACAGCGTGGTCCCAAGGGTCTTTAGGTTTAGTTTCCAAATATGCTGGTTTGGAATGTCAGTGAAGAGAAGATGGCCCTTCCCATCATAGAGCGGTCCTTCCACAGTTTCGTATCCCGAGGCAAGCTTTTCCAGTTTCGCGTCTTTGGCTAGGAGTGTTTTCGGAGTCCTTGCTACGATATAACGATTTAATTCTCGAACCTGCTGATGAAGACCCGGGCGTTCGGTGAGCCCTTCCCCAAAGAACCCTTGTTTGACCCCTTGCTTGGAGAAACCTTTGGGCGTGTCAATGGGGTTACACCAAAAAGAACCGATTATATAATCGGTTTCGAAAGCATCCTTGATGTATTGGACATATGCTTTGCCTGCAGCAATTGAATCATTTTCAGGTTTCCAACTGCGAATGTCCTTGTTTCCGTCTTTGAAGCGAATGGCAAAGTCGCAAATAAGAATGGGCTTACCGGTAAGCTTGTAAATTTCATCGAATTTTTCTTTTGGAAATTTAGATTGAAAGGGGGGTTGAATTGCAATTGCGTCGACATAAGGAAGCATTTCTTCCATGACCTCAGAAACTAGGGTGTTAAATGCAAACCTTTCGCCAAAAACCAAGTGATTAGGTGCGAATTTTCTTTGAGCTCGACCTACTACCCGAAAATATTCGCGGGCAATGAGTCTAAGAAATGCGAGATCACGTAACTTTTCATCATTCCCCTCCCAGTGAGAGAGAAATTTGCTATATGCCTTTCGCCCAGGAGTGTGCCCTTGCAGGTTGCGAATGTAGTCGACCCAATTTTTACCAGCGGGGTTTTCCAGGGGCCATGATCCGAGATCCGTCCAGCAATATCCAATCGTGTTTGGATTATTTCGACTACGTTGACAAATAAACTTAACTCCATTTTCAAGTTTTGTTTGCTCTTTGGTGTCGAAGATATCGATAAACCGAACCGAGCTCTTCCCCCGGTAATAGGAAATCGGTACCAAGTGATTCCAACTCTCAATAAAGGGCATGTCTTTGCGAAGACTCTCAGGGCAGCCATAACCGTAAGAATTAAAGCCAATTTCCTTACAAGCTTTGGAAAACTTGTCTATCTCAGGCTTGGAACTTAAGTTTCTTGCATGTGTAATACCGTGGGCGAAGAATGGCTTGCCGTCGTGTTTGGTAAGCCATGGTCTGCTCCCAAATTTTTGGATTGTAATTACTTCAGTTTGATTAGCAAAAATGGAGGGGGCGAAAGCAATAAACAGAAGAATGGAAACGACTGTTTTTGTTTTCATGAATTGAGGTGGAAATTTATTGTTTATTTGGTGCACAAGGTTTTCCATCGAGATAGCTTTGAAGAAGCGCCCGCATTTTCTTAACTTTTGAAGGATACTGGGAATAGAGATTTTTGGACTGACGCGGATCATTTTTCAGGTCGAAAAGCAGACCCTTGTGACCGGTTCCATAAGGCTCTAATCCGAAATAGTCCAGGTAGTCCTTCTTTTCCTTTTTGGCGGCCCCGGTTGGTGCATCAATGAGCACCCAGTCTCCTTGCCGAAGAGCGAATTTCTTGGGCGAAGTATTTTGGACGGTGGCAACTCGTAAAGGTTTTGAATATTTCTTCCCTTCAAGCACAGGGAGAAAATTGTAACTGTCGATCGCTTCTTTTTCCCCTAGGGGGTAATTAATAATCTTCGCAAAGGTTGCGGCTAGGTCGACTTGGCTTACAACCTCATCTGATTGGAGACCTTTCTTGATTCTGCTAGGCCATTTGACAATGAAGGGAACGCGGTGTCCTCCCTCGTAGACATCGCGCTTGACGCCACGATACTTGCCCGAGCTCCATTGTTTGAATTCCTCCAGTCTTTCGAACGCATGGGTCTCGGGTCCATTGTCGGCGGAGAAGACGACCAAGGTGTTGTCGGCAAAGCCGTGTTTTTTCAAGGCGTTCATCACCTTGCCCACCATGGCATCGGTCTCGATGACGAAGTCCCCGTAGTAACCGGCTTTCGATTTCCCGTGATAAGGCTTGTTTGGGACGATTGGATAGTGGGGCGAATTGAAGGCGAGGTAAGCGAAGAAGGGTTGATCCTTTTTCTGCTTCGAAATCCACTCGACGGTCTTTTGGGTGATGGTGGGCAGGATGTCGTAGGGGTTCCAGCTTTCGGCCATCGGGCCCGGTCGGAAGCTTCCTGCCCCAGCAAGTGGTTTAGATTTAATTACTGGCTTTGTGGGGATAGTTACAAAGCGGTCGCCTTCGATCCAGCAGTAGGGTGGGAAATTGATGGTCCCGTCCCCAAAGTAATAATCAAAGCCCTGATCAAGAGGTCCGTCCGGAAATCGTTTTGTCCAATCATAGGACTGGGCACGGGGATCTCCTTTCTTGGCTCCCCGTTTACGAATGGCATCAAAGTCCCACCCGAGGTGCCACTTGCCAAAACATCCGGTGCGATAGCCTTTATTTTTGAACATTTTGGCGATAGTAAAATCATCGGGTTCAAAGACGGTACCGCCAAAGGCTCCAACTATTCCGTGAAATCGACGCCAGTGGTGCTGCCCGGTAAGCAGGGCAAAGCGGCTCGGTGTGCAAATGCCTGATGAACTATGCCCATCGGTGAACGTCATACCCTGCGATGCCAATCGGTCGAGATGGGGTGTTTGGATCTTTGCCTCCGGATCGCCGTAGGAAACATCCGCGACTCCCATATCATCAGCATAGAGGATCACAATATTTGGCCGGGTACCGGCGAAGTTGGAGTGATTAAGCAAAAGAAGGGGAAGAGTAAGCAATCTGATCATCATATTTTATAAGGCTGGGTAAGTTTATCAGTGTCATCTGTCAGGTCTTTGAGCGAGACACGAACAAAAGTCATTTTGGTTCCATTCTCAAAGAAAATTCCAATATCTCCATTTTTACAGGCAGTGATGGCTGAATAGCCTGCCGCTCCTTTTTCAATGCATTTTTTAAAGGCCCATGTATTTCCATTGTCATAACTGATGCTGAGTACAAGATTCTTCCGTCCTTTCTGGCTATGAGAATTGACGAATAAAAGACGGTCTTTCGCGTACCCGTCTTTTTTGGATGTATAGACCAGGATTTCGGCATTACAACCCGGGTCAGGCAGGTTGGTTTCCTTTTTGCTTATCCAGGATTTCCCCTGGTCGGTCGAGCGATGAACATATCGATATCCCGAACCGTTGACCCTCGCGTTAATCATCCAGGTACCGTCACTCAGTTCGACGAATTTGGATTCGTTGGCAGGTGAGAATGGTGACGCTTTTTTCAAGGCTCCCCAAGTCTTGCCCTGATCGGAACTGCCAAATAAGTAACCTGCTTTCCCAACGTGAACTACCGTGTGGACGATCAGTCCCGAAGGAGTTTGAGCCCCTCGTCCAGAGGTGATAAAGACGAAGTCCCGCTTGGTTATTTGAGCGGACAAAACCTCGTCTCGAATGTCTTTCGGTTGCGACCAGGTCTTTCCGTGGTCGTCGCTTGTCTGTAAAAAGTAGCGATAGTTAACTGCTGTCCTGGAAGGTCTAGACTTATTGAACTCCGTGTCATGATCGAGGTAGTTGTAAAAGCAAAAAATCCTGCCTGTTTTACGATCAACGACCAAGGATGCATCAGATCCCACTTGCCCGTCTGGAAACTTGGTAATGAAATCAATTCCCGACCAGTTATTGCCATTGTCTGTACTCCTTTTGTAGGCAATGTCTATGTTGCGGGTGTGCTGAAGATCCCGGGTGGTATTTCTACGGGCATCAATTACTGCGAGCAGGTCACCGTTTTTTGCGGTTATGATTGCGGGAATTCGAAAGTACTGGGATCCACCGTCCCCCTGAGGAAAAAGGACCTTCCGGAGAACCTCCGAAATCATTGGAAATTCAAAAGATTCTTCGGCAATTAACGGGTGTAGGAAAATAAAGCAAGCTATGATCCATGATAGTTTCCTTAGGAGCAGGTTGTAGGACATAGAGCGAAAGGAGGTTGGGTTGGGTTAGGGTCTTTTTTTACACTCTTCGTTCCAGTCTTCCCACATTTTAGAAAGTTCAGCCGTTTTCTCCGGCATCTGTTCTGCCAAGTTATTTACTTCAGTAGGATCAGCCCGCAGGTTATAAAGTTCCCATACTTTTCCAGCACGAACAACTTTCAAATCACCCTGACGAACAGCATTCGCCCGGTTGAAACGCCAAAAGATTTCTTTGTGTGGTTCCCGTTCTTCGCCCTTGAAGATCATGAGGAGAGATTTGCCAGGCGGAGGTTTGGTTTTCTTACCTTGGATTTGCTTGGGATACTTCGCTCCGGTGATGTCTCGGAAGGTGGCGGAAACGTCGATGATGTGACCCACCTGATTGGTCATACCCGGTTTGATTACACCCGGCCAATGAGCAATGAAAGGTGTGCGAATGCCGCCTTCGTAATCAGTTGACTTGAATTTACGGTAGGGGGTGTTGCTGGCATTGGCCCAGCCAACGGAAACGGTACGATAGCTCTCTACCGATCCGGGTGGAATATCCGGAGTGGTGTTGGGTTGCTCGGAGCAGGCACCATTATCGGTTAGGAACATGATCAGGGTATTGTCCCACTCGCCCAGTTCCTTGACCTTGGCAAAGAGACGTCCGAGGTTCTGATCGACCCGGTCGATCATGGCCGCGTAGACCGCCATCTTGAGATCCTCAGCATCCTGTTGTTCCTCGGAAAGATCGTCCCATGCCTTGGAAGCCCTTGGGGTGAGCTTATGATTCGGACCGATGATTCCCATTTCGTTCATCCGCTTGAATCGCTGCTCTCGGATTTTATCCCATCCGATTTTGTATTTCCCCCGGTACTTGGCGATGTCCTTGGGCCAGGCATGAAGAGGGTAGTGCGGTGCCGTGTAGGGTAAGTAGAGAACAAAGGGGTTGTCTTCGTTCTTGTACTCGTCGAGACGGTCGATTGCGTAATCAGTGAAGGCATCGGTGTGGTAGAACTTTTTGTCCGGACTGGTGTAGCCCATGATCACCTTGTCCTCAATGGCCCATCGACGGAGGGATGATCGTTTTCTTCCCGGGAGGCCCTCGCCCGGACGTGCTTTGACGCCGGGGTTAAAGAAGTTACTGCATCCATCGGCCAGTCCGTAGTAGCGGTCAAAGCCTCGGGTTGTCGGAAGAGGCACTTGGTGCCACTTTCCTGATATAAGGGTACGATAACCAACCGGTCGGAGCACTTCTCCAAAAGTAGCCCCGTGCTCCATATTGTTATCCCCAATCGAGTACGCGTAGTTGCCGGTGAGAAGTTCGGCCCGGGTGGTGTGGCATTTGGCGGTGTTGTAGAACTGCGTAAACCGCAAACCGTTTTTAGCCAATTGGTCGAGATTGGGGGTCTTAACCTCCCCGCCGTAACAACCGATGTCCGAGTAGCCCATGTCATCTACCATGATCAGAATAAAGTTGGGGCGCGTGCGGTCCGTTTCAGACCACCCCAAATTTAAAGTGAAAAGGAGGAGGGCAAGGAAAGAAAAAGTCTTCATTTGTTATGAAAGCCTACCGATTAGACTTATTTTTAAGTCCCATGATTCGTCCCTCTTCACTCGCGGTAGAAAGCCGGGTTTTGGACATTTGAGCCATGATATCTTCAAACTCTTCTTTGGTTGTGCGTTCAGCTTTATTCATTTTTTGATCGATCAATTCCTTCCCATTAAACTGACCTTTGTAGCGGGTTAGTGTGGCACCACTCCCATCCTGCTTGGCGAGAAGTGAATACTTTTTATTACGGATCATGACCTGATTCCGATACCAAATATAAATCCAATCCTTTTTTCGAACATCTCTTTTGTTTTGAAGTACGGGAACGATGCTGGCCCCATCGGCGGGGTGATTCTTTGGCAGGTCTGCCCCGGATAGTTCACAAAGGGTAGGCATCATGTCCGTGAATTCAACAAGGTCATCGGTTACCCGGCCGGGTTTCTTAATACCTGCTGGCCAGTTAACAATTAAGGGAACGCGGGTGCCGGTGTCACTCATGGATCCTTTACCGCCCACGACTTCCGTGCCTTTCCATGGTGTTACGATGGGTTTATCGGTTCCATTATCTCCTGTGAAGATGAGGATGGTGTTTTCTCGAACCCCTGATTTTTCGAGCTGCTTGATGATTTGCCCAACCATTTTATCGGCGAAATTTACCATGTCGATGAAGTGACGTTGTGGATCATTTTTGTCCCCCTTGTAGGTTGTCGAACCAAGTCTCTTCGGATCCCAATCGGTGGAGTCGGGCGTGGGATCAAAAGGACAATGGGTAAGAATCATCGGATAGTAGACAAGGAATGGTCTTTTTTTATTTTCGTCGATAAAGTCACAAACGAAATCGGTACAGACCTGCGGCCCGTATTCGCCGGATGTGAAATCCTTTTCTTTTCCGTTGAATTCAAGCATCGGGTTAACGAAGCGCCGGTCGATTCTTTTTCCGTTTTCATTGGATCGTCCACCTCGTGTATGCTGCCAGAGGCAGGATTTTTCGAAGCCGAAATGCTGGGGCGAATCCGGTTGATTTCCCAATTGCCACTTGCCAGCGATAGCTGTCTTGTAACCAGCTTGCTTAAGCTGGTGAGCGAATGTGGTCTGTCCACGGTCCAGCATCCCAAACTTCACATAGTTTCGGACATTATATTGCCCTGTCATAATTTTGGTTCGGGAGGGCGTGCAGATGGGGTTGGAAAAACAGTTGGTGAAACGGATGCCTCCCTTGGCCAATTTGTCCAGATTGGGCGATTGGCAGGATTCGCTGCCGTTAGAGGATAAGGCTTCGTAGCCCATATCGTCGGCCATGATGAGAATGATGTTCGGTTGACCATCCTTAAGCTGGGAAAAAGCAAAATTCAGGCATGCAAGAAAAGTTGTGCAAATTAGAAGTACAATAGGTGGTTTCATAATATTAATTTCGAAGAACTTTGCAGTAGGTTGGTCGGAAGAGGCAAAACCTTTCTTTATTCATTAGTCATTTTTTCATTGTAGTTTGATTCGGATTACTCGAGCCGCACGATGTTTTCTGGCGTCTTTAAAATGGAACTGAAATCGATTCGGTTCTACCTTGATTTTACCTGATCTGCAGTTCGCTTAATTTGAGCTCAAGGGAATGAACCGGTTCCCCGTCGATGCTTATGATTGTATACCTGAAAGTAGGATCTTGAGCGGTGAGGTCAAAGTCAACTCGGCCGAATGATTGTTTCTTGTTGTAGCCGAATAGGGCATGTTTGATAAGTCCGTGCACATGCTGGTTTGTCAATCTTGATGACTGACACTCGTAGAGCGGATACATTCCATCGATACCGCTGTCGATTTTGTAGGCGTCCGACCGGTGACGATCGGCGGAAAGTATTACGACTCCTGAAATCTTTTCCTTGGCAATAAACTTAAATATTTGTTGGCGTTCACTGTCATAACCATCCCAAGTGTCCTTGGATCCGGGCTTTACCTTCGGAGTTATTGGTACATTAGAGCATAACACGGTAAAAGTCGCCGGTTTTTTGAGGGTTTTCTTGAGCCACTTCATTTGAACGGATCCAAGCATAGATGGATTTTTCCCCTTGGGTGACTCGCGGTAGTAGCGCCCGTCGAGCAGGACGAAGTGAACCTTTCCGATCCAAAAGTCGAACCAGCATCCAGGCTGTTCTTCACCGCCGCCGTAATAGGGATTGTCCCAATTTTCCTTAAATATTTCCCATACATTCCGCTTCCAACTAGGCTCCTCGATTGCCGGCCCTCCCCAGCCGTCGTTGGTGGTGAAATCATGATCGTCCCAGATGGCATAGATGGGCACTTTTCTCGCCAGTTTCGCCCATTCGGGCTGACTTTGGCGGCGGTAATAGTGAAAGCGTTGCATCTCCGGATTTTCGGGGTCATCGATGTAAACGTTGTCTCCAAGCAAGAGAAGTGCCCGCGGGTCGATTGCCCTGATGGTGTCCCACATTCGCTCGTGTGGTGGCACATAGCCCGCTCCCCCGCCGAAGGCGATGGTGAACTTGTTTGACGGAGAGTCTTTCTTTAGCGATGTGTCGGCCAAGGTACGTTTCCAAGGCCAAGTCTTGGCATCGAACTTCCAGGCGTTCGGTTTGTCGAGCGCAAGGTCAATGAGCATTTGGGTCTGTTCCGGGTTTACCTTCTTGTCGGTAGTCGACTTGAGGTAGGAGATGGCTTCCTCCTTTTTTCCATTTAGAATTAGCTTGAGGGCATGGGGATGAATGCGTTTGGCTTGGTTTCCTTTTTCAGGCTTCTCATTATTGACATTTGGATTGGAAGCTTGACTCGAATATTCGGCAGAGTTTGCAACAGAGGAAATAATGAGCAGTAAGAAAAATTTGAAGTTGAAATATCTATTCATGTTTTGAATTTACTTGTTGAATAAGCCATGATCTGGCTGTTTTGCGAGTAGGACTGTCCCGATGTGCCCAAAGGTCAGTATGCGAGTGAATCACTGGACCATCGGGGATTTTAAAGATTGTAGTCACGGGTACAGGTAGAAAAGTGAAGTCACCTAGCTTTGGGTATCTCTTGATATAATCGTTGGAATTTCCGCATACAAGGGCAGGGCGTCCATTTAAGCGGTCGAGGCGTGAAAGAGCAAAACTTCGGTCACTTTCCGGGTAGCCCCATTTTTTCTGCCCGTCAAAATGATCGTGGGTAATCATTCCCTTCCAAAAACTCGCGATTTCATTATCTGCTAATCCAATATAACTGCAGGCAATCGCTCCACGGGAAAAACCGCAGATAAAAAGGTTGTTTCGATCACCCCCGAATTCATCGCAGATTCGGGGTAGGTTGTATTTGCAGTAGTCGATGGTGGCCTGACGATCTCCCCACCAAGTCACAGCGTTTTCTTTTTTCCCTTTTTGAATGTAGGGCATGGAGACCCAGATAAATCCTTTCCCTCCACTTAGTCCGTAGCCCAGGTTTGCACCCTTGACCTCTCCGGTTGATCCGCAAGCCGGGAATTTGTTCCCGGTGTATTCGACAAGCACGGGGTAAGTCTTTCCCTTTTCCCAATTGGTTGGGAGGTATAAGCTGTGATATACTTGCGTACCTTGGTACTCCTCTGCGACTTGCCTCACCCTTTTACCAGGTGCTGGAATATCGTTTGTCATTACCGGAGTGTTCAGGTCTTTGCTTAGTTTAGTTTTTACCCATGAATCTGCATTAATGTTCCCTCCTAAAATGAGGGAAATAAGAAACTTGGTGAGCCAATGCATAGGATCTTAACCTAGATATTTTGACCGAGGCGTCTATTCGATTCCAAGTAAGAGGCGAGATTTTCTAATCAAGGTTGACTAAGGAAATCAGGATTTAGCTAAAGCGACTACGACTTCCTGCTTGGAATTTACGACACCACCCGGTTGCTCAAGCGTGATCACGAAGGCAGCTGGTTTGGAAACGTGGAGTGCGTTACGAATCGGTATAACTGCTGTTTTACTTCCTACGGGAATATCAAAGACGCCACCATCGACGGGCAGTTCATCTCGTTCAGGATCGACGATCCAAAGTTGGTACTGATTTTGAGTCGGATCATTTACAGGAAGATTGGTCAGTGACATATAACCCTCCTGCAAGCCGTCATTCCATATTACTTCTCCGCTAATATTTTGGTACGGATCACTTGCAGAAGAAAATGCCAAGCGTTGGCTGCTGGGTTCTTTCTTGATAAGAGCCTCAAGCTTTTGCGTAGAGGTGAGTTGAATTGCTGGAGGCGAGGTATCAGTATCGGGTATGTTTAAAGAAATAACTAAGCAAGCTGCAACTGCCCATCCCAACCATGGCAGGATTGAAATTATTTGGGTAGCGGGTTGCTGTTTGTTTTTATTGCTAAAGGCAGGAATCGTATCCGTAAGTTTGTTGGAAAGTGAACTGGATAAATCACAGGGTTGGGTTTCCTGGAGTTCTAATTCAGTGGCAAGAAGATCAAGTTCTATAGAGTTTGAGCCCTGATGTCTTTCTGCTAGAATTAACCATTCTGATGTTTCTTTGGGGCTAAGATCACCCAGGACTCTTCCTGCGTCGAGTTCCTCGAATCGAGCCAATGCATTTTCCATACTCATCGGGCCAATTCTTTGTTAAGGTTGAGTTCATTCAGTAATTTTCGGGCTTCTATCAGACCTCGCCGAAGCTTGGTTTTAACAGTGCCAATGGGCAACTTTGCTTGCTGAGCAATCTCGTCATGGGTTAGTCCTTTTTCAAAGTGCAAAGAAAACAATTTCAATGTGTTCTCCGGTAGACTTTGCAAAGCATTCCAAAGTTCGGAACGGTCGATGGAGTGAAGTGAACTACTTGATGTCGTTGAAAGTTCGGGGAGGCTATCTAAGGTTGCCAATGGGGGAAGTCGGTTTTGTTTCCTTTGCCAATCAATCGAGCGTCGACGGGCAATCATACCTATGAAAGTTGACTCTTTGGATACCTTGGGATCAAACCGAGCCGCAATGCGCCAAACTTCTGTGAAGATTTCCTGGCATGCCTCCTCTGCATCCATTCGATCCCTAATTCGCCGGCAAACGATACTCCATACAAGTGAGCCATATGAATCAATACACTTTCTCATTGCTGTTTCATCCCCCTTGGCGACCAACGGTAAGAGAAGCGAATTTGACGACCCTTGGCTTTCCGAAGGCGGGACAATTCCAAGAGCGAACTCGAAAGACCGAATGTTTGAAAAAAGGATAAAGTTTCGTAACGGCATGAGGAGGGATTACTGGAAGATGACTCTTCTTTTTGTATGCATCAACGAAAATCATCGGTAAGGATTTCCATATTAGCGTCCAAACCTTTGTTTGTTGGGAAGTTGCATTAGATAAGAATCTACAATGCGGTCTTCCCGTTGTTCGAGTTCACGCAATAGGTCGCGGAAGACGTTACGGGATGTCCAAGCCTCCCGGGCAAGCTGAGCAACTGGTTGGTCGTCAAGAATCACATTTCTTAGTTTGTTGCTTTGAGATGAACTTGTGAATTTTGAGTATTTGGTAAGAAATTCATTGCCTCTTCGTATGTAATTACGCCAGCTGGCTTCATACTTCCCCTGATCGTATAGCGCCGAACTTTCCTTGATTGAATCTTGCACAAATAGTATGGCGTCGACCGTGGTAATATCCTTTTCAGGTAGCTCCATTGGGTCTTTAATGACTGAACCAATTGCATTTATTAATCCGTTGAAAGCCTCCTCATCCGATTCAATTATTCGAATGCCGCTAATTTTCGATTTACCCTCATCCTGGGTGAGATAAATCGGGGCACCGTGAATAGTCCTAAGCTTGTTGTAAGGCTTAGGGTTTTCGCTCACATGCTTGCCGACGATTACATGCCGTGACAAAATACCGTAGAGTTCTTCTGTTCCGGTTTTCCCGTGGTTTTCAATTAATGATTTGTAAGGCTCTTTTTCCCATGCTTCATTGACCGGTGCAAAGATGGTAAAGGTGGTTCTGGATGACGCCAAAGGAAGATCCAGTCCGGTCTCCTTGAGTAATCGAGTCAAAGTACTGAACCTTTTTTGATTCTTGATCAATTCGAGAAGGCTTTTTTCGGCGGGTAAAATTACATCATCAATGACATGGATGATTCCGTTGGCACAGGGTATATCCGTCTCGATTATTTTGGCTCCGTCTACAGTGGCATGTTTGTCGTGAAATTTGTAGTTCAGTTGTTGGCCAAAGGCACTGAATGGCGTTACATCGGAAACGCCAAGACTGCGGCGACCACCCGATGATTTGCCATATGCAAATACTTGTTCGGTAATGTGGTGTTTGATGATATCTTCGAGACGCTCATCGTTCTCGGGAAGGAATAAAGATTCGACGGTTTTGGCAGGAAGTTTTTTGAAGGCATCGTCTGTGGGAGCAAAGGTAGTGTACAAACTGTGCATGTTTTGGAATAATTTCCCCTGACGACTGGCGGTGATTGCCTTGGTGAAAATCGTAAATCTTCCATCTTTTTGGAGACGCTGAAAGAGGTCATCAGTGGTAGGGGTGAGTACCTTGTCGATGAGATATATTACTCCATTCGAGCATGGGATGACCTGACCGGTGAAACGAGCATCTCCAATCGTTCCTTTTATATAATTAACCGAAATAAACTGACGAGTGGTCATCCGGAGAATGGAATATTTCTCAATAAAGATAGGCGCCTCGGATATTTCCTTCACATGAAACCCAAAAACTTCTTCCAATCGGTCATCATTGCGAGGATCCAGTAATGTTTGCACAGTCCCCTTAGGTAACTTTTTGAATGCAGCATCAGTGGGGGCAAAAACAGTGTAACTTGCACTGGTATTTTCGGAAAGTATAGATCCGATTCCAGTTTTTTCCAAAAGTTGTAGAAAGTTTGATAATTCTGGCATTTCACGCACAGTTCGGCCTATGGTTTTGGCTTCCGCAGGGTTTGCTGCATCTAAAGTAGGAGTAAGAAAGCACAGAAAAGAAGAAGTTGCCAAAAGAAGAGTGCGGAAAGGTTTCATGGGAAGGTTTCGGTTTTTAAGCGTTTGTCCAAGGATAACTGAATATTTAATCTGTAATATAGG
>NZ_CAXLMO010000022.1:0-34059 GCF_964187635.1 Candidatus Seribacter sulfatis
CACCCTATACTGCGACTAAAAGTGGAGATACATTAACAGTCATTATTTCTCCCACGGATTCCTCATTTGGGGAAGATCTTGTTTTAGTACTAACGGGTTTTTAATTGAAAGTCTGTTTTTACTTTTTCTTTCTTTTTGGAGTGCATTAGAGCTAGCGAAGGTTTTCCATCGAATTGTATTTAAATTGGCTGGCTTCGATCTGGAGTTGTTGAACTTGGCCACTTTTAACCCTTATCAATTTTCGGAAAACTTTTTTCTTTTGTCCCTCTTAGGGGTTGCCTCTCTGGTCGCAATTTTACCGATTTGTATTGCTCTTCGAAAACCGGTTGGAAAAGTTCTCGGGTAAAAGAAATTATGCAAAGGATTTTTTGTTCATTCGTGAATGATGTTGCTGTTTCGAAGCGAAGCGATTTGGTATAATTGCTATGTTTTTAATTAGAGACGTTAACCTGGCTTACGGGGCAAAAGTTTTATTCAAGGGAATTGAGGAGACCATTGGTCCGCGGGATCGTATCGCCTTAGTGGGGTCAAATGGTTCCGGTAAAACCACTCTTTTACGATTGTTAATGGGAGAGGAAACTCCGGACTCCGGTAGTGTGGAGAAACCCGATTATGCCACGGTCGGTTATTTGCCACAGGATGGAATATCAGTGACTGGTTGCACATTACGGGAAGAGGCAAGTAAAGCATTTGCGGATGCCAACGCGATCAAGGTTAAACTGGATGAAGCGGAGGTTGAACTCGGGGAAATGGAACCGGATACAGAGAAATTTTATGATTTAATTGATATGATGGGCGCCTGGGAAGAGCAGTTGGCTGCATTCGAGCCTCAAAAAATGAATGCTCGTGTGGACCGAGTTTTTTCCGGGATGGGTTTTTCTCAGGATGATATGAATCGCCAGTTAGAGGAGTTTTCGGGAGGGTGGCAGATGAGGATTGCCTTGGGGAAATTACTGTTGCAGGGGCCATCTCTTTTAATCCTGGACGAACCGACCAATCATTTGGATGTGGTCGCCCAAAATTGGTTGGAGCAATATCTGAGGCATTATCAGGGTGCAATACTAGTTATTTCGCACGACCGTGCCTTTTTGGAAACGGTCACGGATCGAACAATGGAACTTAAAATGGGCCAGTTGATTAATTATAAGGGGAATTATACTTTTTATATTAAGGAAAGTGCGGCTCGAAAAGAAAGACAGCGAAAAGCCCATGTAACTCAGAAGAAGGAAATTGAGAAGGAGAAAGAATTTATTAATCGATTTCGTTCGAATATAAAAAAGGCGGCCATGGTACAAAGTCGTATTAAGGCATTGGAGAAGATGGAGATCGTGAAACCGGAAGCGGATGAGAAAAAAATATATTTCCGATTTCCTCCCTCTCCTCCCGCTAGTCATAAAGTAGTAGAGGTGGAAGATTTAAGTAAATCTTATGATGAACTGGAAGTTTTTAGTGGCTTGGATCTTCGAATTGAAAAGGGGGATCGAATCGCAGTGGTGGGGGTCAATGGAGCCGGTAAATCAACTTTAGCCCGAATTCTGGCAGGAGTTGAACCTTTTCAGGATGGTAAAAGAGATGTGGGGGTGAACACAGTGATTGGGTATTTTGCGCAGCATCAGGCAGAGGAGTTAAACCCGGATAATGAAGTCCTCGCCGAGGTGGAGGAAGTTTTACATGACAACCCGGATGCCAATCCCCGGGCCGCACTGGGGGCCTTGCTTTTCACTGGGAATGATGTTTTCAAAAAAACGTCTGTTTTATCTGGTGGTGAGCGAAACCGGGTGGCATTGGCAAAATTGTTAATGAAGCCCTGTAACTTTTTGATTATGGATGAACCGACCAATCACTTGGACATTCGTAGTAAAGAGGTACTGCAGGAAGCATTAAATCTTTTTGATGGAACGGCCTTAATCGTGAGTCATGACCGATCCTTTTTGGACAGTGTGGTGACAAAAGTATTGGAGGTCTCGCCCAATAAAACTCGTATGCTAACCTGTAATGTCAGTGAATACATGGAACGGTTAAAAACAGAAGAGGTCTGATTTTTAGTTTCCATTAACTGAAGATTTTGCCTGAATCAAAAGATGGCAAAACTATATTTTCATTATTCTTCAATGAATGCAGGTAAATCAACTGCATTACTTCAGGCGAATCACAACTATTTAGAACGGGGTATGAAGACAATGCTATTTACTGCCAAGTTAGATAATCGAGAGGGGGGTGGAGTAATTAGTTCACGCATTGGAATTCAGAAAGAAGCCCTTGCATTTGCCAATGAAGACAATCTTTTTGATATGGTGAGAGAGGCTGATTCCGATTCGAAGCTTAATTGCATTCTGGTGGATGAGGCTCAATTTTTAAGCAAAGAACAGGTCAGGCAATTAATCAGGCTTGTGGACGAGGAGGGAATACCGGTTCTTACTTATGGAATCAGGTCTGATTTTAAGGGAGAGGTTTTTGAGGGAAGTAAATTCTTACTAGCCTGGTCCGATGTGATGAAAGAAATTAAAACGATCTGTCATTGTGGAAAGAAGGCGACCATGAATGCTCGTGTGAGTACAGAAGGGGATATGGAAACTGCAGGTGCCCAAATCGAAATTGGTGGGAATGAGCGCTATATCTCACTTTGTCGAAGTTGTTTTAATCGAGGAGAAACGGGTTCTTTTTCCCCCGTGTAATCTGAGTAGTTTACTTAGTGCTTAATCAGCAGTTTTAAGACCAGAAAACCCCCTACTAACAGTAGGCCAAATAAAAATGCTAATTTGTTGAAATGCAGATCAATTTTTTCTTTCATTGGTTCCCCAAATTTTGCGATTAACAGTGCAACTAGGAAAAAACGAGCAGAGCGACTTACTGCAGAGGCTAAGGTAAAGGGCAAAAGAGCCATGCCTAAAACTCCGCTGGCAATGGTAAAGATTTTATAAGGGATGGGAGAGAATCCCGCCAAGAAAACCAAAGGCCAGCCCCACTCTCCGTACCACTCCGCAATTCGAGCAAATTTCTCCTCGGTGAAACCGGGTACATACTCGTAGAAATAGACCTGTATGCCGTCCCATGCAAAATGTCCAATCCCATATCCTGCCAGTCCCCCAAGAACCGAAGCAACCGAGCAAATCGTGGCAAAATAAAGCGCTTTTCGCAGTGCGCCCAGGCAGAGCGGTATGAGAAGTATGTCGGGAGGAATGGGAAAGAAACTCGCTTCCGCAAAAGAAAGAACTGCAAGCCAGGCAGCGGAGGACTTCTTTTTCGCGAGGGAAAGTGTCCAGTCGTAAATTTTTCTGATCGGGTTATTCAAACTATTACTTTCTTGGATTGATTTATTAACTGTAGACGGAAGGTTTTAAAGTACCGACGTAGGGAAGTTGCCTGTATCGTCCTGCGTAATCAAGTCCATAACCCACCACAAATTCGTCCGGGATTGAAAAGCCTGACCAATCGGCTTTAAATCCATTTTGGCGCCGTTCGGGTTTGTCTAAAAAAACGCAACTACGCACGGAGGCGGGTTGTTTCGAAGTCACTTCATTAAAAACACTCTGTAATGTGTTGCCAGTATCCAAAATATCATCGACCAATAAAACATGCTTATCCCTGACATCAGATTTGAGGGAGCTTAATATTCGCGGTGCAGTTTCTGGATCAGTTGAATTGCCGTAACTGGATACCCGTAAGCAATCAAGTCGTAAGGGGATGGCTAAGTTGCGAATTAAATCAGCAGTAAATACAATCGCCCCGTCCAATAGAGTAATAATAATAATCTCTCGATTCTGATAATACTGATCAATCTCCTGACCGATTTCCTGAACACGTTTTTCGATCACCTCTTTGGTGAGAAGAATTTGTTTAATATCGTTTTTCAAGGAATTTGTTTTAGCAATTGATTAATACTGGATTGAGCTGAATTGGCGTATCCGCCTCCGAACAAATTAAAGTGATTGAGCTCGTGGTAAAGATTATAAAGGGTCTTTCGTGTCTTAAATCCCTGGTCGAGAGGGAAAGTTTTTTCGTATCCTTTATAAAATGACGAGTCAAAACCACCAAACATATAAGTAAATGCGAGATCGGTTTCACGATCTCCATAATAACTGGCTGGGTCAAAAATAAAGGGCTCACCTTTTGGGGTATAACTTGCATTCCCTCCCCATAAATCGCCATGTAGTAACGAGGGGACTGGAGTATAGTTTACAAAGAAAGAATCAATGTTGTTGAGGAGGTGGTTTTTGCCCTCAAACAATCGGCCCTTTTTCTCAGCTAAGCCAAATTGGTGATGGAGTCGGTAGTCTTTATAAAAAGAAACCCAGTTTGTAGAATAGGGGTTGGGTTGCGGAGTCGCTCCGATGCAATTATCCTGACTCCATCCAAAATGCTCTCTGGGAGTACGATGCATTTGGGCGAGTAAAGTGCCCATTTTTTCTTGTCCACTTGCAGAGGGAGCACCTTCGGGGATAAATTCCAAAACAAGAAAAGAAGATAGCTCGGTCTCTCCCCAAGTTATGACTTGAGGTACTCGAATGGTATGCGTTTCTTCCATTTCGCGCAAGGCTAGTGCTTCCGCTTTGAAAAACGGTAAAAAAGAGGGTGCATTTTTTTTGAGGAAGAGGGGAGTGGAATCCATGCATTCGACCTTAAAGCACTGATTTATGCACCCACCTGAAATGGAGCGTGCACTGTTTAATCGAATCGATTTGCCCGCGCTTTCCGCAATGCAATCGAAGATTAAAGGTAAATCGTCCAAAAGTATAAAATTACTTTTCGGATGCGAATTCTTCTTCCAATTCGTTCAGAAGGTTCACGCATCCCTCTTCCAGGAGATTGAGCACATTTTCAAATCCTGATTCTCCTCCATAATAAGGGTCAGGGATTTCGGTTACATCTGGTCGGACATAATCGCAAAATGGTTTTATCTTGGATTGAAATGTCGGATCAGGAGAAAGCTTTGAAAGTTCTGAATAATTAAAATGATCCATTGTTAGCAACAGATCTGCCTCTTCAAAGTCTTGATTAATGGCTATTCGAGCGGTTCCCCCGATAGGCAACTTTCTTGATTTTGCAGCTTTCTGCATTCTTGGATCGGGCGGATTTCCTTGATGCTGATTAATCGTACCGGCTGAATCGCAGGTAATTTTATCTTCTAGTGACCGTTCTTTGACTAGTTTATTAAATGTGGCCTCGGCCGCGGGTGATCGGCAAATATTGCCCCAACAAACGAATAAAATATGCATGGGTTGCTTCTAACCGTAAAACGAGTCCCAGTTCAAGCAAGATCGTTTGTGCGATCTCAATCTTGACTTTTATGGTAAAATATAGGTATAAAATAACTGATGAGCAACACCATTACCATATTAGGGTGCGGATATTTGGGTACTGCCCTTGCCGAACATTGTATTGGAAAAGGTTTTACTGTTTCTGCCCTTACCCGCAATGCAGAAACTGCAAAGAAACTTCATTCGATCGGAGTCTCTCAAGTGGTAGAGGCACAACTCCAAGATAATGACTGGCACCGTAAATTAGACCCGAACCAAGACTTTGTCGTAAATTGCGTGGGTGCATCTTCTCCCGACAATCAGGGCTATATTACATCTTATATTGAAGGTCAGGATTCTGTAATGAAATGGCTAGAGAACGGATCTGTAGGTAGCTACGTTTTTACCAGTAGTATTTCAGTATATCCACAAACTGAAAAAAGATTTGTCGATGAAACCGCATCCTGTGCAGGAGTGAAGGAAAAAGGGGGACTGTTATTGGCAGCAGAGCAAAAATGCTTCCCGCCAGTTTTATCAATTAAAAGAAGTTTTATACTACGATTGGCTGGATTATACGGTCCCGGTCGCCATTTGTTGATTGATAAGGTTAAAAATGGCCAGGAATTTCAAGGGAATGCGGATCGTATTTTAAATCTTATTCATCGAGATGATGCGGTGAAAGCTATTCTAAATTGCTTAGAGGCAGACCAGACTAATATCGGTCGTATCTACAATGTGTCAGACGGAAGCCACTCAACAAGAGGACAAATCGTAACATGGCTTGCCGAAAAATTGAATGTCACGGTACCGACCTTTCAGGAAAATGATGAAGAGGGTACATCGAACCGAAAAGTTTCGAATAACCGGATCTTAGATGAACTATCCTGGTCCCCACAATTCTCTAGTTTTCAAACGGGATACGATTCAATCTTAGGTTCGGCCTAAGCAAAATATAAATTTAAAACATTATGGTTGGTGTCGGAAAATTACTTAAACAGGCTCAAAAAATGCAGCAGAAAATGGAGGAGGCACAAGCCCTTCTTTCTGAAGAAATTATTGAAGTCTCAGGTGGGGGCGGTGCAGTATCGATCAAGATTTCAGGACAAGGTGAATTCAAGGGATTACAATTAGATCCAGATTTTTTGAAAGAAGATCCTGAATTTATTTCTGAAGCGGTATTGCAAACTATTCAGGATGCCTCTGAGAAGGCGAAAAAGAAGAGTGATGATGCGATGAGCGGATTGACTGGTGGCATGCAAATGCCCGGCCTTTTCTAATCCAATATCCTTGTGACCCCTGGTTACGACCAGTTAGTTCGTTTATTTAAAAGCTTACCAGGACTAGGGTTCAGGTCGGCTGAAAGAATTGTGCTCCATTTATTAGTGGAGAAGCCCGAAAAGTTAAATCAGTTTATCGAACAACTCCATGATTCCGCAGGTTTAATTGGACCTTGTGGCAGTTGTGGGAATTTAGCTGAGGGTGATCATTGTTCAATTTGTTTAGATGAGAATCGGGATACCGATTCAATTTGCGTGATCGAACGGGTGCCAGACCTTTTTGCCGTTGAAAGATCGAGTGCGTATCGAGGTTTATATCATGTTTTACAGGGCAAGCTTTCTCCGCTCCGCGGGATTGGTCCTGAACAACTTAATTTATCAAGCCTTGATAAACGACTGAAAGAGGGAAGCGTGAAAGAAGTAATTTTAGCTTTGGGTAATGATTTAGAAAGTGAGGCAACTTGTCATTATATCCAAGAAGAAATTGTGGGAGAACAGAATATTAAAGTGAGTCGTATTGGGTTTGGTCTTCCTAGCGGAGGCGGTGTTACATTTGCGGATGAAATGACATTAAAGAATGCACTTGAAAGTCGACGTGCTTTAGATTTTTCTTGAAAATTCTAAAATAAACCATCCAGGATTGAAACTTCTTGGTTTTTATCAAAAGGGCTCCATATTTCATCTTTATACCTAAAAAATCTTGGTGAAGGTAAGGATTCGAAGTCGAAATAAATCCAATTCTCATCTGTAGCGGACCAACTTTGCTGCTTGGTAAATGAATCTGAATTGAGCCATAACCATTTTAATTGTGGAGACCATAACCAAATGGAACCATCGGATTGTGTTTCAGGGAATATCCAGCCTAAATTGTAGTGATAGCACCAACCATTATCCGATTGGTAAAAGTATCCGAGCCAATCATTAGCATACCAACTGGGAGAAATGATTGTTACTTGGAGTGACTCGATCAAATTAGTAGGCGATGTGATAAATGAAGCGGTAAAAGTTAGATTCTCAGTAACTGTAATGGTTAAGGATGTACTATTTGAATCTTCTATTCCACTCCCGCTCCATTTTTCGAAATAATTTCCTGACTGTGCAGAGGCAGTGAGTGTAATGCTTTCTCCGAAACTATAATTTCCTTCTCCAGTTACATTTCCTTCTCCACTGGTTACAATAGTCACGGAATGGGTATTGGGGGTGAAGGAAGCTTTAATGACTGTATCGGAATTAACTGTGATAGTAGTCTCGGTCAAGGAACGGTCTGTGAAAGTTCCATTTCCCTCCCAACCAGCAAAGCTATATCCAATGTCGGGAGTGGCCACAATGGATACAGTCGAACCATAGAGTTGAGAGGTATTCACATCGTTAATCGTTCCTCCAATACCTGCAGTTAGGTCAAGAGAATATGATATTTTCTCAAAGGTGGCCGTGATATTTAAATCCTGATTTATTGTCAGCGGGAGGCTAGTATTATATGAATTTCCCATTCCGGTTCCGCTCCATTTTATAAAATAATAACCCATTGCCGGAGTAGCGTTTAGGGATATCGTATCTCCATGACTATACATTCCATTACCTTGAGCGACTCCCTGTCCCTGTACGGAAACTGAAACTTCGTAAATACTTCTTGTAAAGGATGCAGTAATATTTGCGTCATTGAGCAAGGTAATGTTGGTCGAATTTGAAAACTGATTTTCAAATATCCCATTACCATTCCATTTCTCAAATGTATAGCCGGTATTTGGAGTGGCAACTATTGGGATAATACTACCATAATTGTAAGTGGAATTGAGATCGTTTACATCACCTCCTATTCCCGCGCTTACTGAGATAGAGGGGCGGGTAAGAGCAAAATTTGCAGTAAGATTCAAATCTTCAGTGATGGTAAGTGTTGTGCTGGTTGAATTTAAATCTGCTACTGTTCCGCCTGTCCAATTTACGAAAGTATAACCCGAGCTCGGTGTGGCTGAAATTGTAACAGTTTGATTTACAGAATAGATGTTTGTTCCAGTCAATTCCGAGGCAGAAAATTCAGGGTTTGCATTTAATTGAAGTACAAAATTACCATCTGGAATTTCAGCGAAATTTGCCTTTACCGATTGGTTTCCAGAAATTGTCAGGGTAGTGGTGGATGAATTAAGTTCTTCGATCCCATTTCCTTCCCAACCCGAAAAATAATAGCCGGGATCTGGTGTTGCATTGAGAGAAATCAAGCTGTTGTAAGGGAGAGAACTTCCCGGAGGGGAAGAGGAGACGACACCACCTGTAGTTGCTGTAATATTCAAGTCATAGTTCAATGGGGAAAAGTGAGCTTGTATTGATTGATTCCTATCCACTCGTATGGAAGTGGTGGAGGCAGTGGTGTCGGTGATGCCTGCGCCTGATTGTGTCCAATTAGAAAAAGCATAGCCAGTATTTGCAATCGCAATAAGGCTGACGTTCGAGTCATAAGAATAGGTACCATTCACATCGTTGATACTGCCTCCCTCACCAGCCAGTGCCGATAGTGAAAATTGGAGTGGGGAAAAGGTTGCAGTAACTGATTGAGCCTGAGTCATTTGAATCGTAGTCGTCATTGACGCTGCATCAAAAACTGAAGCCCCGGACCAACCGGAAAATAAATATCCAAGGCTCGGAGTTGCTGTTATTGTACTGTCTTCTCCGTGAGAAATATTTCCGGAACCTGTTGCTGTTCCACCTATGGTTGCATTGACGGTTAATGGGTAGGAATTTAATCCAAAATTTGCGGACAGATTTACATTGGAATTAATCTGAAAAGTAAGCGGATTCTCACTTCCCCCAATTGATCCGCTCCAATAGTCAAAGTAATAACCGTTTCCCGTATTTGAAGTGACCGACAGTGTGACTGTATCTCCGTGACTATAGGTTCCTGTTCCGTTCACTGAACCGGCAATGCTCGGTTCAAGAGCAACATTTACCAAGTACGAGTTTAGAGTGAAGTTAGCAGTGACAGTGCGAGCCAGGGTCATATTGACCGTGGTTGTGGCAGATGAACTGTCAGTAATTCCGGTTCCAGACCAGCCGGTAAAAGAATAGCCAGTGCTTGGCGTTGCAGTTATCGTTTTCAAAGTACCATGAGGAATATTTCCGGATCCGGTAGCCGTTCCCCCTGTCCCCGCGTTTACTACTAAGTTATGGGCAACTAAACCAAAATTCGCGGTTAAAGTTAAATCAGACGTAACTTCTAGAACCAATGGATTACTCGAACCCGTTTGCCCATTGCTCCAATATTCAAAATTATAACCGTCTCCGGTATTTGAAGTAACATTTAGGGTTGCGGATGCTCCTGGGTTGTAAATACCCGCTCCACTTACTTCGCCTGCTCCATTTGGTTCGATTGTCACACTAATGGTAAAGCTTGGCCAGGCACCCGAACGTTTATTATTTCTTTGGAATTGAGGCCAAGAGTTATCCGCTAATCCTGCCCCCACGTTTACCGCGTATACTTTCTTGTCATAACATCCAAAAAATAAATTCCCACTTGAGTCCAGGGCAAGGGATGAATCCACCAATCCACCAATGGAGAGTGGAGAGGATGAGTTATTGGTATCCCATGATTTGGTTCCGTCTGAATTAAAAGCAAAGAGATGGTTTTCCCCAAAGCCGGTATATCCGATGACATAAACCTTACCGTTGGAATCGACGACTGGGGAACTGTAGAATACATCTCCCGAGAAAACTTCCCAATTAGAAATACCTGTGACTTGATCCACTGCACGAAGATATCCGTCGCGGGAAACAAAAAAGACTTCATTGTTTTGACCGAGAACAGGAGATGCATCCACCCGGTCATTGGTCCCAACCTTCCAATTTAGTACGGCTGCACTGACTCCGTCCGCAATGGAATAACAATATCCATTGCCACTTCCGAAATAAAGGTTTCCTGAAAGATCTATAGCGGGGGATGAGAGAATTGATTTGTTTGTGTCCGCAACATCATCCACCTCGTATGTCCATTTCGTACTTCCATCCTGATTAAGGGCGTGAAAGGTACCATTTTCATCCCCGAAATAGATGGTTCCGTCCTGTCCGATCGCGGCTGAGGAGGTGATTGCATTTCCTATATAAGTTTCCCATGCCAAAGAACCGTTTGATTCTAAAGCGTAGAAAAATTCATCTTTGGATCCAAAATAAATTCTTCCCTCTACCCCTATAGCTGGTGAGGCAATAATACTACTACTCGTATTAAAGTCCCATAATTTAGAACCGTCCATTGGATTGATTGCATAGAGTTGATTATCCCAGGATCCAAAATAAATGGTTCCGTCTGACCCGATTGCAGGGGTTGAATCAACCCAGTCCCCGGTCGTGAAAGTCCACTTGGCCGAACCATCCGAATTAATCGCGTGGAGTTTATTATCGTTCGATCCAATGTATACTGTCCCATCCGTGGCAATGGTTGGAGATGAGAAAATAGTCCCCCCCGTCGAGTAAGGAGTTGTCCAATGCGCCGTTGGGTTTGCAACTCCCACAGACGCAAGCACCGTAGCTAAGAGCATGGCAATGAAAAACCTAGCTTGGCAGTGACAGGGAAAGATGAGAGGCATGCCTTTAGTTAGCATAATTTGGTTAAATAATACAAATTTATTAAAGGTCTTCTTTGGGTTGAATTTCCACACAGAAAGTGGATCCTTTAGTGGTACTTGATTTAAGAAAAATTCCCCCATTCATTTGTTCTGCTAATTGCTTACAAATTGCAAGTCCGAGCCCGCTTCCATGTTCCTTGTTGCTTCGGGTGGGAGAGAATAAATCATCCTTGATGTGCTCGGGGACGCCCGGTCCATTATCGGCCACGAGAAACGAGATTCTGCCTTCCGTTTTTTCAAGCTGTAGAAAGACTTTTGTATTACTATCTGATTCCAAAGCATTCTGGACCAGGTTTTGTAGAATAGGGAGAAGGAGATTGGCCTGTAAATTGTTAATATTAACCTTGTCCCATTGGCTTGAGATTATGCTTACATAAGTACCCTTACCTTTCAGGTTAAACTTTTTTGCAGTCATACAAAGAAGCTCATGGGCTTGGAAAGAATAGCTTTCTTCATCCAGTTCATATTCTTTGAGACAATTCATGGTCTCATGAACCAGGTTTTCAATCTGTTTTGTGGTTGATTGCAATGCCTGGTCGGCAATTTTTGAGTCAGCTTTATCTCCGCCCAATTCCAAGTTCTTTAGTCCCATGAGTGGACTTTTAATTGCATGCATCAAGTGGGCGGTGATTGCGCCCAGTCCGGCAGTTTTACAAGCCATGACAAGCCTTTGATTGGTATGCTTTAGATCCTCGGTTTTGGCGAGCAATTGAGTTTCAGCTTTCTGTAGTCGTTTAAAAAATAGGTTGAATACAAAAAGTAAAAGAATGGATCCAAATAGAAAAACGATTAGGCCTTGTTTCATTACCTGTGACTTGATTGCATTCCGTTCGGGAATGATATCCGTCTTTGGATCCACGATCAGTTCGAGGAATCCAATTTCAGCCTGTTCTCCAATGGGGAAAACAATGGATAATGCATCCCTTTGGAAATTGGTTATTTTTCGTGCCTCTCTACCTTTTTCCAAAGAAAAAAACCTCTTTTTTGTTTTCTCTATATTGGTTGATAAGTCGAGGAGTCTACCCTTATTATCATAAGCATACACACTGCGGACGTCAGGAATTTCCAGTGATCTCATTGCCAGAATTCTAAGCCCCTCGATGTCGTCGTAAACCAATTGGTCCAGACCAAGATTAATGTAATCTAGGTTTTCTTCGAGGATTTCCTTTTCTATATCCTCAAAGAGGTTGTTAATTGCAGGTAAAAGGACATTCGCAGTTCGTTCGATTGCTAGATTGTAGAATTGATTGAGGGCAAAATATTGGAGGACAAAAGTAAGTAATCCAAAAAGAAATAAGATTGCTCCAATGATAAGCCGTCCATGTTTGGACTTTTTTGCACACATCAATGATTGGTTGTTTTCAGTATTCAATTTACCTAATTTTCCCACTTTACACCCAATGCCCAAAAGTTGGTATAATATTCATAATCTCTTGCATTCGATTGATCCTCCTCATAACGCCACTTTAAATAAATTTCCCAGTCCGATGATATTTTACGAGTCACCAGTAAATCGACTCCGTAACTCTGTCTTTCAAATTGAGCGCCAGGTGAAACGGTTCTAATGTCGTATAAATAATTAGCCCAACCTAATTCCGTGACTGATTTCCATTTCTTGCCTTTAATTTCGTGAGATAGCTTTGTGCTTATTTTACTGTAATCATAATAGGCACCAGCATTATCAGATAATTGGCTGTATTTGAATTCTGCACCCAGTGTGTCTAGCCATGGGTTGTTCGACAGCCTTTTCCATGATCCAGAAACGCCTGTTTTTTCGGTTGTGAGATTTCCCCCTGATAAATTTGTGCCCTCTCCATCCTTTCTGCTCCGTTCAACATAACGAATGGTATGATGGGAAATCTTTGCATGTAATGTGGTTTGCTCGCTTTGCTTCGCGGTTAGGTCTATCTGAATTTTCTGATCCGAATTATTTTCCGAAGGATTGTCATACCGATCGATTCCGAAAGCAGTCTCGGCAGATAATTTTATTTTGGGAGTAAGTTGGTAGCCGAAATGGGGAATGATTTCTGATTTGTTCGATTGAACCTGCATTGAGAACGGGAGGCCCAGGTCAGAAAAATCAAAAGCCTGATCGTAGTAAGTGTGCCGGAGCTTTGCACCCCATGAACTGGGCGAGCTCGTAGGTCTGTAGGAATGCTCGGCCTGAAGGAGAAGAATACCGGTTAGCTTGTGGTCGTCCACTTCCAGGAATCTTTTTCCTTCCCCGTAAAAATAAAAATAACTTAAGTAATCAGGGTTCGCCTGTCTGAGTAAAAAACTCTCTGTTTCAAATTCCATGTATGTGCTTGATTCCCGGACATAGGGTCCATACATGGGGTTATCTGAAACCCCAAAACCAACTGATGCAGAAACGGACGGTAACCAGCTTTTGGATTCAGCGAGTTCAATAAAATCATTTTCCTCCCATTCAGTATCTGGGAGTTCAATTTCATTGATCGAGCCAAAGAGAAGAAATTCAAGTTCCTCATCTGTCATTATACTCTCCCTTTTAGTCGGAGCATTTTGCGTGGGAGGCGAGGGCGATGTGGGGGGCTCTGCTGAAACAACTTGTATAGGAGTTTCGGTAATTTTGTTGGGAACTGGACTTGTATCAAAACCACCAAGATTGATGATCTCCAGGTTTCCCAAGTTTGAAACAAAGGAAGAAGGTTCTTTTATGGTTTGAGCAAATGCATGCTCGGAAAGTACTCCCGAAGTATGTAAAAGAAATACACTTAGCAAAGTAAGAAACTTATAATTTACCGTGATCAAGAGACCATATTAAAAAGTTGTTTTAGTTTTGCCAAAGAAAAAGGAAGGAGCGAAAAAATCGCTCCTTCCTATCAGTTTTAATTGGCTTTAAAATCGAAAAAATTACAGATCGGAAGTTCGGGTTGCTTCGGTTTCGACGAGTTCTCTAATTTCTTCCTTAATTTCTTTGGATTGTGTTTTGATCTCCTCGTGCTTTGCTTTGTTGGTCTCTTTAAATTCAGCAATTAATTCCTCTTTTTCCTCTTTTGTGGCTTCCTTAAGTTGCTCGTGTAATTCTTTACGGGCGGAGTGTAGTTCTTTGTGTTTTTCTTTAAGGGCTTCCACTTTTACTTTTAACTCAGCGTTGAGTTCCGGTCTTTCGGGTTTTTCAGGACGTGCGGATTCGATACTTTCGCGAATCGCTTCATGTGCTTGTTTGATCGCATCGAATTGATCTTTGTTATCGGCTTTAAATGTTTCAATTGCATCACGCATTTCCTCCTTGGAGGCACTTTGACCGAGTTCGGCAAGTTTGCCTTTCATTGATTCGTGAAGTTTCTTCTGATCGGCTTTAATTTCGGCAAGGCTATCTTTTACTGCATCACTTAACTCCGGTTTTACTGGACGTTTTGGACGTTTAAATTCGCCCTTCTTCTCCATTTCCCCGCGCAAAGCACCTAGTTTCTTCTTTGCCTCTTCCTGAGAAAGCTTACCTTCTTTAACGGACTGCTGGATTTTATCAGCAAACTCCTTGGGGGAGCGTTTTTCATCATCAGATAAAACTTCAGGTTTTTCGATGTTTGCGACTGCTGCTTCCATTTTTTCTTTGGCTTCTTCTTTGGTTATTTTACCGGCATCTAAAGCTTGCTTAATTTCTTCAGCCACTTCTTTTGGTGGGAGAGGTCGAAGTGGTTTGGGTTGAGCAAAAACAAAACTTGCTCCGAGTCCGGCAATAAGTAGATAGGCGATTGATTGTTTCATGATTTATATGGTTTTTGTATATTGATGTTTAAATATTGGAATCATTTTAACATTTTTAGTGCCAACCTGGCAGGTTTGTTTAAATTATTGATTGGTAGATGCTTGTGACTAAATTGATTGAGTTTTGGATTTGTCAATGAAGTATTACTGGGAATTATTTCCCAATGGCATGGCCATTTGTTGGGGATTATTCCCCAAGGCCTATTTACTTTTCTTTTGTAAACGGTAGCGAATGTAATCCCTAGGCACGCCGAGGAATCTGGCCGCTTCAGAAATGTTTCCATTTGCTTGGGATATTGCTCGTTCGATAAGTCGAATCATCTCCTTCTCCAGATCGAACCCATCCTCTGGAAAGACGAAAGAGGGATTGAGCCAATCATTTTCGTCAAGCAACGTGTTGTTCTTTAACCCGCTTTGTAGATCGTTGGAAAGTTCGAGATCTTGCCCTTTTTCGGCCATGACCAACGCCCTCTCCAGGTCATGAATCAATTCTCTCGTGTTACCTGTCCACTCGTTGTGAAGCATGTAATTTTCACTGGATTTAGATATCGTTGGTGTAGGCAACCTGTATTTTTTGCTTAGAGCGGAAAGGAAATGTTTAGCCAGGGGAAGAATGTCAGTACCCCTGGTCTTAAGTTCGGGAATATTGATCCGTAGTAGATCCAACCGATGAAATAAGTCCTCTCTGAATTCTCGACTCATAATCATCTGCCGTAGGTCTTGGTTGGATGCGGCAATAATTCTTATATTCACTTTTATCTCTTTGGTTCCACCGACTCTACGAATGACCCCGTTTTCAATCGCCAGCAAAACCTTGGCTTGTGCCGCGAGGGAAAGGCTTGCGATCTCGTCCAAAAAGAGGGTGCCTTGGTCGGCCGCTTCAAAAAGACCGATACGGGCATTTTTGGCATCGGTAAATGCTCCTTTTTCATGCCCGAAGAGTTCAGATTCAATCAGGTTCTCCGGAATTGCGGAGCAATTAACTTCGACAAAAGAGTTTTCAGACCTGGGACCATGAGCATGAATCCAGCGTGCGTAAGTGGATTTTCCGGAACCGGTTGGACCATCGATGAGTAGGGGAGGGAGGTTTGCATCGAGCCTTCGGTCTGCATCGAGTATTTTTTTCAGTTTTTCCAAGTCCTGCACAAACGCACCTTCAAAAAACAGATCATTGGTTTTCTTTTTTTCCTGCTCCCGGTTGTGCTGACTGAGGCGAATGTTCTTTCTCCGGTTGTCTGCTTGGGCAAAGACATAGGGCAGTTCATCGAGGTCAAAAGGCTTACTCAGGTAATCAGAGGCACCCAATTGAATTGCCTCCACAGCGGAGCGGATCCCGCCTTCACCAGTCATAAGAACCGTCGAAGTATTTTGTGGTACAATTCCCTCTCTGAGTAGTTCGAGACTGTCGCCATCGGGTAGGTTCAGGTCAAAGAGAGCCGCATCAAAGCTAAGCTCGGGAAGCGCTCTTCTCGCTTCTTCAAGACTTTGGCAATGGGTCACATCCGCACCACTTTTTTCCAAAAAAGAAGAAATTTGTTTGGCGAGAAGCAAATTATCCTCCAACAGTAGAACTTCTTTGCCTCTAAAAAATGTGGATGTATCGTTTGAGAATTTCATCATTAAGTAGAATTTAAAAATGAGTCCTCGGTAAAAATAAATAACTTTGCAAACCAATTTTCATCGATCATTGTAAGTTTATGCCGATAAGGTCTTTACTATGTATGTTTTTTTGGGGGGCGTTTTGTTTTCTTTATGGAGAAACTTCTCTTCAATTACAGCCGCCTGACTGGGCAAGGCTTGATGCATTTCAGGGAACATTATCGAAGGGTAAATTTAAACAGACCTTACACCAAGTTTACTGCCCCCGCGTAAGCTGGTATCAAGATTGGATCAAATTGAATGAAAAAGAGGTTTTGATTCGAAAAAAAAGGGGCCAGGATAGTTGGTATGCACTTTCCTTCTCTGATGAAAATCAAACTATTTCAAAGAATTCTGACTTACTTTCCGCCGATAAGAAAAATACCTTAAATGGAGTCCGTATTGCTTTAGACCCTGGGCACATTGGTGGGCAATATTCAGAAATGGAAGGAAGACATTTTGCACTGAATGGAAGCTTTCCAGTCAAGGAAGGAGACCTTGCATTATCTGTGGCAGTTAGGCTTAAGGAAAAACTGAGTGACCTGGGGGCAACAGTAAAATTAATTAGGGAGAAAAATGAACCTGTTACCGTACTTCGACCAAATGATTTTGCCGATGAGGCTGAGATTTGGGTAAGGCAAAGGGAATTACTTTTGAAAAAAATGTTCAATGCAGAGGAGAGAGCTAAATTGGTGAGGAAACGTAGGGAAGTTCTCTTTTATCGAATCTCAGAGATTCATGCCCGTGCAAAATTAGTAAACGAAGTCATCCGACCAGACTTGGTAATTTGTTTACATCTAAATGCCGCACCTTGGCCCGATCCTGAACAGTTTGAATTAGTAAAAAGGAATGACTTTCATGTACTTGTAAATGGATGTTTTATGGGGGGCGAATTATCGGATGACAACCAAAGATTTGAAATGGTTTTTCGTTTAGTTAATCGTTGGAATGAAGCAGAAAAAGAAATTGCTGAGCATTTATCTCATGCGTTTATCCACAAGACAAATCTATCAATATTTAATTATAAAGGGCCTAATGCATTAAAGGTGGGAGATGTGCCTGGGGTATGGGCACGAAATCTTCTTGCGAACCGAAGTTATCATTGTCCAGTTGTTTTTTTGGAGCCATATGTGGCTAATTCCAGTGATGCTTATGAGCGCATAATGTTAGGGAATTACAAGGGGAAGAAAAAAATGAACGGAGAATGGAAAGAAAGCTTGGTAGAGGAATATGCAGACAGCGTACTGGTAGGAATTAAGAATAGTTTACTTCCTGACCGAAAATAGTTTCGGTCTCACCATTATTTATCCAACGAATCGAGCACCATTTTTTTGAGGACTGAAAGCTGGCTTTCCACGGTTTCTTTTGGACCAGTCATCTTAATGAAAATAGAGCCATTTTTTCCTTCAATAATGGCCGCTAAAAGTGCGAAGTTTTCTTGGGGTGTTTTTGGACCAAATGCCCGACCGCTCAAAAAGGTTCCATGTGCTTGTGCATAGGTGACTGGGGTATCTCCAATAGTAGTGTTCTTGATCTCTATTCCCTTGGCCTCTTCGAATTGGGACATCCATCTGTCTACATTCGCTTTTACTCCACCCGCTCCACCGCCTCCAAAGTAAAAGAAAGCGACCTCCGCCTCTTTTTCCTTCTCTCCCGGGACTTTAAATTGTGCTTTTCGCATTTTTGAAGTGGGGACAGAGGATACCCAATTCGAGGGGGAAGAGAAAGAGTATCCCGCGACCTCAACAGTTTCAGCCTGAATCAAGTGGGCAGACAATGAGAGTAGGAAAAAGAGGCTGAAAGCAGAATGGATTGTATTGGAGATTTTCATGATCGGTAAGGGTGGAACTGTTATCTTAAGGTTTACTGGAAAAAAGGAGTTTACTTTTCAGCACTAGGCTTTTCAAAAACGATAAAGTGTTGTTGCGGTAAAAAATCGAGCGTTTCTTTCCACACATACCCGACCTCAGAGATTTCTTTTCTCGCTTGTTTTTCCGACATTTTATGGAGTAATTTGATCGGGACACCCGGATCTTCTTGCCGATACTCGATTAAAATGAGACGGCCCTTTTGCTTCAATGACCGAAAGATAGACTGGGCCATTTCTCGGGGATAGGAAAATTCGTGATATGCATCCACAATGAGGGCGCAATCAATTGAATTGGGTTCGAGGGTGGTATTTTTGATGGAGCTTTGTACAGTCAGGATATTGTCAAAACCACCTTTTCCTTTTTTCGCTCTTATAATCCCCAGCATTTGGGGAGAGATATCAACCGCGTGAACTTTACCTTGGGGGACAAGCGGGGAGATTCGAAATGAAAAGTATCCTGAGCCAGCACCGATGTCGGCAACATGATCGGTTGCAGATAACTTCATATTTTTGATCAGCAGGTCAGTTCGTTCTTCTTGCTCTCTTTTGGGGCGTTCTAACCAACCAGCGCCGAGGTGCCCCATTACCTGTGAAATCTCTCTGCCAAGATAATACTTACCGATTCCATCCTTCGTTCGTTCGCCTTTTAGATAATAGCTTTCCTTACTATTAGATTCCTTTACATCCTCAGACCATAATGGGGGACTGCAAAATAGAACGGCAACTTGAAGTAACAGTGATAATTTAAAAGTAATGGATAAATGCATTAACTCAATTTGTTCTTCTTTTTGAGGTGATTGCAAATCAATATTGTACTTCTTGTCACATCTCGGTATAAAAGATTTACGAGATATGAAAGTGATAAGAGCAAATAGTGCGGGATTTTGTTGGGGAGTGGAGAGGGCAATCCAGGTTGCCCGCGAGGAGGCACGTGGTGGAGAAAGGACAGTCTACACCGATGGTCCTCTTATTCATAATAGCCAAATGATGACTGCTTTGGGGCGTGAAGATATCCGAGAAGTTGGCGATTATCAAAGTGCTTCTCAACTAGATCTACCACAAGATAATGAAAAAGAGTCAGTGGTGGTGGTAAGAGCACATGGGATTTCCCCCAAAAGACGAAAGTATTTACAAAATCTCGGTCTACCTTTTCGAGACGGAACTTGCCCTGATGTTGGAATAATTGCCGGTAAAATAAAGTCTCATGCCGAACGGGGTTATGATGTGGTTATTTTTGGAGACCCTGAACATCCTGAAGTATCTGGTTTGCTTGGGTATGCGAATGAACGTGGTCATGTCATCACAAATGAGGAAGACTTACACAAATTACCCACTTTTAATTCTGGAGTGGTTATGGTTTCTCAATCAACTATGTTTACTCACGAGTTCAAAGATTTATCGTTACAATTATCCGAAAAATATCCAGCCCTTGTTATATTAGACACAATTTGTGGTGCGACGAAAGAGAGGCAGTCAGACCTGGTGGAACTTGTAAATGATGGAGCGGATGTCATCGTTGTTATCGGGGGAAAGCATTCTGCGAATACGAGGAAGTTGGCCAAGTTAGCAGCGAGTTATGATAAGCCTACTTTCCATATTGAAACGGCGGACGATATTGAAAAAGAAACCTTTCAATCTTTTAAATGTGCGGGAGTGACTGCCGGTGCATCAACCCCGGAGTTTATTATTCGTTCAGTATGTGAAAAACTGAAAACTTTTTAATCGCCCCCTTTTTATGCCAACTGAAATATCTAATGTTCTCGCCGAGCGATATGCCTCGAATCCAATGAAAAACCTCTGGTCTGCAACCGGAAAAATAATTCTAGAAAGAGAATTTTGGATTGCAGTGATGAAAGCCCAAAAAGAACTGGGTGTAGAGATTGAACAGGAGGCAATTGATGCATCAGTCTCCGCAAAAGCCTCGGTTGATTTAGAATCAATTCAAGAACGAGAAAAAGTAACCAAGCATGATGTGAAGGCACGGTTGGAAGAATTTGCACATAAAACTGGTCATCAACATGCTCACAAGGGAATGACCAGTCGAGACCTAACAGAAAATGTGGAGCAGCTCCAAATTCATCGATCCCTGAGTCTGATTCTAGATAAAGGAGTTGCTGCCCTGTTAGCGTTGGCTCGAAAAGCCGAGCAATATAAAGACATTCCACTTACCGCCCGTTCTCACAATGTACCGGCCCAAGTCACCACCTTGGGGAAAAGGATGGCCAACTGGGGGGAGGAATTGGAACGTGTGTTGGAAGCACTTTCCAGTCTATGCGTTACCTACCCTTATCGTGGATTGAAAGGTGCAGTGGGTACCCGTTTAGATCAAGTTACCCTGTTGGGTGATACTGAAAAAGCAGAGCAACTAGACCGCAAGGTAATGGAGCACCTGGGAGCCACCGCAAATTGGGAGAATGTTGGACAGGTCTACCCGAGGAGTCTTGATTTTGAAGTGGTCTCGATACTGGTTCGTTTAGCCGCCGCACCCTCTAGTTTTGCGAAGACCCTTCGGATCATGGCTGGTCATGAACTACTGGGGGAAGGATTTGCAAAAGGACAGACCGGATCCTCGGCTATGCCCCATAAAATGAACAGCCGAAGTTGTGAGAGAATTAATGGATTTCATGCCATATTGAATGGTCACTTAACTATGGTATCGAACCTCTCTGGCGATCAATGGAATGAGGGAGATGTTTCCTGCTCAGTAGTTCGAAGAGTTGCTTTGCCAGATGCCTTTTTTGCGATTGATGGGTTACTGGATACCTTTCTAACTGTCCTTACTCAGATGGAGGTCTTCCCCGCAATGATAAAATCCGAGGCCTCCCATTATTTACCCTTTTTATTATCCACGACATTCATGATGGAGGCAGTTAAGGCAGGGGCAGGTCGGGAAGATGCACACGCTGCAATTAAGGAACATGCAGTGGCCACCGTAAAAGATCTTCGGATGGGTAAGGCGAAAGAAAATGACTTAGCAAAACGCTTAGCAAAAGACAAAAGGGTTGGTTTGAATGCCACCATCATAAAATCTCTCATTCAGGAGGGACAAAAGCGAATTGGTGCCGCGAATTCCCAAGTTGATTCTTTTGTGGCTAGTGCTGGTTCCTGGGCGAAAAGATATCCAACCGCGCAAGAGTATACTCCGCCTTCCATACTCTAGAATTTTCTCACTGTAATCGATGCCATTGGTAATTCAAAATATTTTGCGATTGCCATTTTGATCGTTCCTCTGTGGAGTGGTCGCTTTTTCGTTATTTGACTCTTTAATATTATGGCAGATGAATTAGTTGGAAATTGTTTGGTCGCTCAATCAGGGGGACCAACCGCCGTTATCAATGCGAGTGTTGCTGGTGTAGTAACAGAAGCCCTCAATAACCCGTGTATTGAAGAAATATATGGTGGAATGAATGGTGTACTTGGAATTCTAAAAGAAGACTTAATTGATCTTGCAGAAGAATCCCAACAAAACATTCGCGGACTTCGTTATACTCCCGCATCTGCTTTGGGCACTTGCCGTTTTAAACTAAAACGTGACTCCGATTATGAACGTGTGCTCGAGGTCTTTGAAGCTCACAATATTCGATACTTTTTTTATGCCGGTGGCAACGACTCCCAAGACACTGCTGATAAGATTTCAAAGCTTGCTCAAGAGAAAAATTACGAACTCCGTGTTATCGGAGTGCCCAAGACAATTGATAATGATTTGGTAACCACTGACCATTGCCCAGGCTACGGTAGTGTGGTAAAATACATCTGTACTGTGATTCGTGAGATGGCCTTGGACCATGAGGCAATGGGGCAACACGATTTAGTTTCGATCGTAGAAGTAATGGGCAGAAATGCGGGATGGATTGCTGCGGGTGCTACTCTTGCAAAAAGAAAAGAGAATCCTGATGACGCGCCTCATCTCATTTACCTGCCAGAATTACCGTTCTCCAAGGAACAATTCGTGGATGATGTCCAACGAGTACTCAAGAGGAATAAATACTGCCTCGTAGTAGTGGGGGAAGGTTTACTAGATCATGACGGAAATTATGTGGCGAACAGCACCAGTGCACAGGATGCATTTGGGCACCAACAACTTGGTGGGATTGGAGATTTCTTAGCGGGATTAGTGGAAGAGAACCTGGCTGTTAAAGCTCGTTCTTCCAAACTGGGAACGGGGCAAAGAGCAGCGGCACATTGTTCATCTCAAGCAGATAATGACGAAGCATTTATGGCCGGTCAGGCTGCAGTGAAAGCAGCCATCAACGGAGAAACCGATAAAATGGTCATACTTGTTCGTGCAGAAGGTGAAGCCTACAGTTGTGAAACCAGTCTTGCTCCACTTTCTGAGATTGCCAACGGAGTAAAAGAAATTCCTGCCGATTGGATTTCCGAAGATCGCGTCAGTATGACGGCAAAATTCATTAAGTACTGCCAACCTTTAATTCAAGGTGAAGTTGAAGTACCTTATGAAAATGGAGTCCCTTCTTTTGTCAGGTTGTCTAAGAAGCGGATTAGAAAAGTATTAGATTCCCATTCTTTCGAGTAATTTCGAAAGGTAACTTGGTTTTTAAATTATTCCATACCTTGCAGGGCAACTTGTAATGTTTGGATAATTTCTTCCGGTTCCTCCATTCCGACTGAAAGTCGGCACAAATACGGTGAAATTCCTGCTTTTTTGAGTGTGTTCAATCCTTGATCGGATTGGATCAACTTGTAGTGTGCCAAGTATACATAGGGACAGCACAGGGTGAACTCGGTTCCAAAACTAGGACTCTTAAGCATGCGAAGTTGATTATAAAAACTTTCAAAGCACCCAGTAACCTCAAAACTTACCACGCAACCGGGCCTTTCATCACCGGCAATTTTTCGAAAGTAACCTGCTGAATCATTTTGGTATGCCCAAAATACTTTCTTGATTCCTGGATGTGATTCTAAGAAATGAACCACCTGGAGGAGGGTATTATTGGTTTTTTGAACAAATGTTGGATAATGGGGGAGTTGTTCACATAAACGTAAAAGATCCCTTTTAAAGGGGGGAGATAAATAATTTTTAGTCGACTCAAATAATTCCCTACCCAATGGGGAGTGGTCAGGAAAAACTAGACTTCCAATCATTAGGTCACCCTGCCAACTTGCATACTTAGTTAAGCTATTTACTAGTACATCTCCTAAATGTGCCACCTTTGCATTCTTAGGCGATGCCATGGTAGGATCCACAATGAGTAAGGCATTGGATTGGTTACAAAATTCCCTCACTTTCTCTAAATCACATGATTTTAAAAGTGGATTGGTCGGGTACTCGGTCACAACACCGGCAATCTGATCGCCATACTGGGAAAAGACCTCTTGTAACTGATCGAGATTTCCCAGCTCAGTAATGGTAATTATTTTGCTTTCTTCTCCTGCAAAAAGTTCCATTGTTTCAATAGTATCCAAATATAACCAACCCAGACGAATCCATATGGTTTTCCCTTTTTCTCGGTAATGTTGAAAGGCAGTTCGAAAGAGCGAATAAAATGCATTTGCACCCGAGGAAGAAATTAACACCCGTTCTGCCGAAACTCCGGTACCATGAACTTGAGCAATTATTTCACGTGCGTATTGATCGGGGCTATCCTGTTCATTAATCTCTTCACGATCTCGAATTAGTCCTTGGTGGAGCAAAATTTCTTCGGCATGCCGAGAGGATAGTGATGCTCCAATATGCTGTATAAAAGAACTAATGTTTTCAATCTGGTCGCTTCCTCGCGTTAATTGTAGCCAAGTATAATTCTCCCGTTCTTGAATGGTATAGTTCTGAACGGCAAACCTGCTCAGTGCTTCTTGGCAATGATGGTAATTTGCAAAGATAAAACTTTTACCGGTGTATTCACTTGAATCTTCTTCTAATTGAATGACTCTGCGTATGAAATGATGTTGGATGAATCGGGGATACCCTGATTTCATCTTGGAAAGGGTTTTGGGATTTTTTTCCTCGTAGCCAATAAGATCCTGTACTTTGGGCAGACTTACACATACAGCGTGATCACGAGAAGGAACGGATTGCCCTAAGGCAAAATCACCTAGCCCAGTTACGGTCACGGAGCTACTTCGTTTTCGATAATTTGTTCGAAAGTTTGCCTTTTTCTAATTAAGGAAAGGGAACCATCCGATTTTTTTAATACTTCTGCAGCTTCTGGAAAAGAGTTGTAATTTTTAGCTGACATTGAGGAACAGTATGCACCGACACCCTCAATGATGCACGAGTCTCCAATTTCTCCCTTGGGTAGTAAACGAGGGGCAAGGGACTCGGGCTCATTGGGAGCCGGTGTGAGGAGGTCTCCTGATTCACAGCAATGCCCGACCACCACCTGTTCAATATTCTCCTTTGGTTTCGCCTGGGAGTCTTCCGGAATAATTACAATTGGATGCTGAGCACCATACAAGCTCGGGCGAAGGATTTCTGTCATTCCTGCATTGAGTTTTAAAAATCGATATCCGGAGGGACCAGTGGAGGTCACATCCTGTACTGTGGTAACGAGACTGCAAGCATGTGCCAATAGATAAGTACCTGGTTCGATCTCGAGTTTTAATTTTCGCCCAGTTTCTTTCTCAAAATCTTCAAATAATTTTCGCACGGGTGTACCGATTTCCTGAAGGTCGGTCGCCTGTTCACCGGGCATCCTTGCCACCTTGTATCCACCCCCCAAATTTAATGATTTAACGGTGGGGAATTTACGCACAATGTCTAAGCTCATGCCTGCTACTTTTTGCCACACTTCAGGATCCGAGCCAGATCCAATATGGGTATGGATTCGGTTTACTTTCAAATGGTAGTGTTCACAGAGTTTCTTGGCTTCCTCCAAGTCCTCTTTCCATATTCCAAAACTGCTTGAAGGACCGCCCACATTGGTACGGTTGGTACCTCCTGACCCCATTCCTGGATTGAAACGCAGTCCGATAGATTCTCCTTTTCCCCAAATTCCAAATTTGTGAATTTGATTCAATGAACAAAGATTTACATGCACACCATCCTGTACCCAATAACGGAAGTTTTCTGGGAATTCCTGAGTGCTCATAGAAATTGATTCCGTTCCGTAGCCCGCCCGAACAGCCCGTTCCACTTCAAATTCAGAACTTGCATCTATTCCCAATCCCTCACTATTAAAAATTCGCAAAATAGCACCAGTGGGGGCCGATTTCATTGCGTAGCGAGGATACAATCCAAAAGCATTGGGGAAATTAAGTACTGACTTTGCATTCGTACGCAGAGTATCTTCGTCGTATACAAAGGTTGGAGTTCCAAAGTCGATACGAATTTGTTCAATATTTTCGGGTGTGAGAAATCTAAGTTGTTCCATTCGAGTAAGAGATTTAAGTGCTATTTATAAATTAGACTCGTAGTATAGGCAAGCATTCGAGGGACATATCACGCTATTTTGTCAAAACTCGAAAAATGAGTTCAGCTGAATCTGTTTGGATTGATTTTCGGGAAATTTCCCGGGTGAAATATTTTTCCCATGGGGGAAGGTAGACATTTCCTGAATACTCGGCTTTAATTTCGGTAAGGTATAGATAATCAGCAATACCGAGAGCCTCTTCATAAATTTCCCGGCCGCCACAAATCCATACGACTTGATTAAGTTCTTTTGCAATAGATAATGATTCTTTTAAAGAACCTGCTTTCAGAGCATGAGGGAATTTAATTTTCTGGTTTCGGCTCAAAGTAATGACTGACCTATCTTGGGCGTGCTCTTCAAAATCGTTGTAGCAATGTCTGCCCATGATTAGAGTTCCCTTTTGTGTGGTTTTTAAAAAGTATTCCCAGTCTTCTCGGATATTCCATGGTAGTTTGCCGTTCTTTCCGATCAGTCTGTTTTGATCACAGGCTACAATTATATTAATCATTCTGATTAGGGAAGGATCGAGTGGCGGAAAAATAATATCGGGTTTTCATGGATTTATTTTGTGTATGTGTTATGCAATTGGTCTGACAGACAAATGCAAACGAATAGCAGCAATTTTGGAGAGCGAATTTCTTTGCCAGATTCTTGGCAACGGAAAGCGCTCGGTTATTTGCGGGATGGGAAAGATGTTGTCCTCCATGCTCCCACGGGAGCAGGCAAGACTTATGTCTTTGAGCAGTTAATTGAATCTGGCTGGAAAGGTCGGGCTGTTTACACAGTTCCAACACGAGCATTAGCAAACGATAAATTTAGAGAATGGAAAAAAAGAGGTTGGGAGGTCGGTCTTGCCACGGGAGATTTGCGTTACCAAACCGACTCACGAGTTATTGTAGCCACTTTGGAGACTCAAAGAAGTGCAATGCTACGAGGGGAGGGGCCCGATTTATTTGTGGTGGATGAATACCAATTACTGGGGGACCCCCAGCGCGGACCCGGCTATGAAATTACTTTAAGTATGGCACCGCCTAATGTCCGCCTTTTGTTGATGAGCGGAAGTGTCTCAAATCCTGGTGAAGTTGCGGATTGGTTGGAGAGTCATGGCCGTTCAGTGGAATTGGTTTCAGAATTTGTACGCCCAGTCCCTCTGGAAGAAGTTTTTGCAGAAGCCTTGTTAAAGCGACCTTTTCGCGGAAGAAAAATCCGGGGTCACTGGCCCAAATTAGTAGCGGGTGCACTGAGTGCGGGGATAGGACCCATTCTTTTATTTGCACCACGACGAAAAGCTGCCGAAGAACTAGCGAGGCAATTAGGGGCGGAGCTTCCCGATACAGATCCATTGGAATTAACTGCCGAACAGAAGAAGATCGCGGGGAAAGAATTAAGCGGTTTACTGAGGAAGAGGATTGCGTACCATCACAGTGGCTTGGAGTATCAATCTCGTGCGGGCGTGGTTGAACCTCTCGCCAAGACGGGACAACTTCAAGTTGTGATTGCGACCACTGGTCTTGGGGCAGGCGTAAACTTTTCCATGCGTTCTGTATTGGTCACCGATCGCGAGTACAGGGTGGACGATGGCCTTCATTTTTTGCGTCCGGATGAATTATTACAGATGTTTGGCCGGGCGGGTAGGAGGGGGTTAGATGATCGAGGCTTTGTCATTGTAACTCCCAAGCAAGCACGGTTAAACGATGGGCGTCCCCTTAAGTTGAAGCGTTCACAAACCTTGGACTGGCCTGCCATTTTACGGGTAATGAACTATGCGTATAAGCGGGGAGAGGATCACTTGGATGCAGCACGAAACTTGGCTCATCGCTTGTTCTCCGAAGAAAATGTCCGGCTGGGGCTTCGCGATTCAATTAATAAAATTTCCATGCAAATTGATCAGGTTTTCAATAAGAAAGAACTACCTGAAGAAGACCAGGGTCGTAATCAGGTCATCGAAATGAGGAATTTTGCTGGATTGTGGGAAAGGCGGGGCGGGCAATGTCAAGCACCCCTTGGAGAAGCATTTGCTTTGCATAAAGGAGAATGGGTCAAGGCTCTTACTCTACCGGACACTCTGGGTAAGGTGAAAATGGGAAATCCTTGCCGCTTTGGTGATAAAAAGAATCTGACCTACGGAAGAGAAGTTCCTCTTGCAATTGTAGATTCTGAATCGATGGGAAAACGAGTAACTCTTACTAAATCTTTTCGCAAAAATCTGAGGGAAACGATCGCGGAAAAATTTCCTCAGTTCAAAAAAAAGTTTTCTCGCAAAACTTGGATGAGAAGGGGACTGGAAGATGTATTTCGTGAATTTTTACCCTCCATTACTCTAGGGGGGAGTTTAGATGAACTGGTGGATCGCGGAGGAGTACTTCGTGCGCGGTTACGTTATGATTCTGCCACGGTGCTTGGATGGAAGGATGCTCGTGGGAAAATTTTACTGAATCCACCCTTGCGAACAACAACCCGAATATTCGAGTCGCCCTTTAAGGAAAAAGCACAGGTTGAAGATTGGGAAAATTTAAGCACTCTTTCCCCCGCTGAAGTCTGGGCGAAGTTAGGACTGATTGATACCAAGGGAGTACCCACACTACGGGGTGAAATTTTTAGTTTCTTTTCTCGCGGAGAAGGACTCGCCGTTGCCGTTGCATTAGAAGACAGGAGTTATCCAATTGATGAGATGATTAATGACTTGGCCAACTTGCGGGCTGGGCATCGATTTCGTGCTTATGCCAAGACAGAATCCCGCCTTGCACTTCTTTGTCGTGGTGCCTTTGGTTTTAAAAATTGCCCGGGCTATTTAAAAAATGGATTACCCTGTGAGTATGGAGAGGGGGCGACCGAAGCCCTACAAAACCGCAAAGAAATCTTATCCACAAAAGATCAATTCTGGGATGATCTGAGCGTCGGGGACTTGGAGCGAATTGCGGTCGAGTGGAGAAGCCTTCTTTCACTAATTGTTCATTCCCCAACGCTTGATTTTGATCGTTGGCAATCATTACAGGACGCAGCTCGGATATTGGTGGGAGTAGATTCGGAATCTGATGAATTACCTAATTTGCCCGAATTGCCAGTTCGACAAAGAGAGCGATTTAAAATCTCCCAGGGTAGGGAGTTCGATTAGTTTTCTTTCTAGTTTTTTAAAACTAAGAAACTTGTCCCGGACTATTTTGCATGATCTTGTTCTTATCCTGTAACCTGTTCGCGGTGACCGGATATTAGTATCGGAACAAAAATGGTTAACTAAGTGCGGCTAGTGCGTCTTTTGTTTCATTTAACTTCGCCTCATTTTCGAGTAGTTGGTGTCTCGCACCTTCGATAATGTGGGGAGGGGCTTTGGAGGTAAAAACTTCGTTTGCTAATTTCCCTTTTACCGAATTTACCACTTTTTCTAACTGGGCAAGCTCTTTCTGTAACCTTGCTTTTTCAGCGTTGAGATCCACCCCAGTTGTAAGGTCAAGGTAGATTGAACCGAACGGAGAAACTAAGGCAGGCATACCGGCGGGGGCAAGCTCCACTCGATTAAGGCCAGCTGCACCCACTGTAATAAGGATTGATTGGGTATGGCGTTCGAGCACTTTTGCTTTTTCATCATCGGCAAGAAAAGAAAAGACAACATTGCGATTGTTGGATAGTTTTCGATCGGCTTTTAGAGAGCGCATGGAGGTGACCAGTTCTCGAACATTTTCCATTTCTTCCAATACGCGAGTATCTAACTGAAGACCGCCTATCCCAATTTTCTCCAGTAGATCTTTTCCTGATTCTGGACTCACTCCCTGAATCGATTCGCCGTTAGAAAATCCTAGCAGCGTCCATAATTCCTCGGTAATAAAAGGAGTAACTGGATGGAGAAGTAATAGAATCTGGCGGAGGCAAATGTCTTGAATTGCGAGACAGGTATCTTTCGATTCTTCCTCTTGAACTCGGGACTTGGAAGCCTCGATATACCAATCACAGAAATCATTCCAAAAGAATCGATAGATCGTTTGTAAAACGGCATTGAATTCATATTCATTATAAAGCTTTTCCACCTGGTCAATAGTTTCAACCAAGCGAAGCAAAATAGCCTGATCATCGTTGTTTACCCTTTCACAATTCATGCGAAGAACAATCAATTCGAGCATTGAATTATCTTCTAATGGAGCAGACATCAGGCGGAATCGGGAAACATTCCATAATTTATTACAGAAGTTCCTTCCCTGTTCGATTCGTTCTTCGGAAAAGCGAATATCCTGACCTTTTGGAGCGATACTCATTATTCCATGTCTCAATCCATCCGCGCCATACTTTGCAATTAAATCGAGTGGATCCGGAGAATTACCCAATGATTTAGACATTTTCCTGCCCTCTCCATCGCGAATAATTCCAGTGAAATAAACATCTTGAAATGGAATTCTGTCAGCGAGTTCCGAATCGGGAATTGCCTGTTCGGGCTTGTAAGAGCGGCCTTTGAATTCGAGACCGGCCATAATCATCCGGGCGACCCAAAAAAAGATGATGTCAGGTCCTGTGACGAGGGCGGATGTGGGGTAAAAATAATCAAGGCCTTTTTTCTCCATCGATTCGTCGTCTGGCCAACCGAGTGTTGCCAAAGGCCAAAGCCACGAGGATGCCCAGGTATCGAGTACATCATCATCCTGTTCCCAGTTTTCAATATCCGAAGGGGGCTTTTCTGAGATATGCCAATTACTTGAATCGGATCGCATCTTTCCCTTCTTATACCAAACTGGAATGCGGTGCCCCCACCAAAGCTGGCGGCTGATACACCAATCCTGTATATTATCGAGCCAGTGCAAATAGGTTTTCTCCCATCTTTGCGGGTAAAATTTGATATGGCCATCCTTCACCGCTTTTTTGGCTTCTTCCACTCGCGGATATTTGAGAAACCATTGCTCAGAAAGGCGTGGTTCAATCGGGACATCGGCCCGTTCCGAGAAGCCCACATTATTTTGATGTTTTTCTTCCGCGATCAGATTGCCATCCTCTCTCAGTTGAGCAGCAATTAGTTTTCGGGCAGAAAAACGTTCCTTTCCTGCATAATCGACACCCGCAAGCTCGTTGAGAGTTCCATCCGGGTTCATGATTTCGAGCATCGGCAGGTTGTGCCTCTGTGCGATTTCAAAGTCGAGCCGATCATGGGCCGGGGTAATTTTTAAAATTCCAGTTCCAAAGTCTTTTTCCACGGCCTCGTCCGCAATGATTGGCATTGCTTGTGAATTGATTGGCCTCATCACATGTTTGCCTTTTAAATTAACCCACCTCGAATCTTCCGGGTGAATCGCTAAGGCAACATCGCCCACGATTGTTTCGGGACGGGTCGTGGATACTTCAACATACGCTCCTGGAGTCTCCAAAATTTGATACCTAATTTTATAGAGAATACTTTGCTGGGGCTTCATGATCACTTCCTCATCAGAAAGCGCAGTTAAACTAGCTGGGCACCAATTGACCATTCTCTGCCCGCGGTACACATATCCTTTTTTGTAAAGTTGAACAAAAGCCGAGATGACTGCTTTCGAATAATCTTCGTCAAGAGTGTGCACATTTCTCTCCCAGTCACAGGAGCATCCCAGTTTTTTGAGTTGCTCTAAGATAATGCCTCCATGCTTATCCCGCCAAAGTTTTGCATGGTCAATAAAGTTTTCCCGTCCCAAGTCCGTTCTCGACTTCCCCTCATTACGAAGTGCCTGTTCGACCTTGGTCTGAGTCGCAATTCCGGCGTGGTCCGTTCCCGGTAACCAAAGGACTGATTTGCCCTGCTGCCTTGCTCGCCTTGCCAAAATATCCTGTATCGTATTGTTGAGAACATGTCCCATTGTCAAAACACCCGTTACATTAGGGGGAGGGATTACGATTGAGTAGGCAGGCTTGGTGGCGTCCACATTGCCAGAGAAACACTTTTGTTTAATCCACTTGTTGTAGAGGCGGTCTTCGACTTCAGTGGGTTGGTATGCTTTGTCCATGATGGTCTAAAATGAGTGGGTTAGTGAAAAATTTTTAGATGATATTGTGGAAATAGGATGCTATATTTTATATCTGCCGTTGGGGCTCATCTTTCGACATATTGCGATAACTATGAAATAAAATTTTACCGATTGCGAGCAAAAGGGCGAGAATATCCCGATTGGAATAATTTTACTCCCTTTTTCTTTATTAGTGGGGTTAAGACAATCCCCGCAGCAAATCCTCCAAGGTGGGCGGCCACGGCAACCCCACTGGCCGCTTTCATTGATTCCGGAAAAGCCAGTATTTGCTGAACGAACCACCAGCCCAAAACCAAAAAGGCAGGTACCTGGACTGTACCCACTAAAATAATAATCCAGTAAAAGACCCGAATTCTGGCTCGTGGATAAAGTAAAAGATAACTTGCTATCACTCCAGAAATTGCTCCCGACGCCCCTACCATGGGAATGGTGGAATCTGGACTGCTTAAGGCTTGGGCAAATGCGGCAAGCAGACCACAGGATAGATAAAATAAAAAATACCAAAGCTTTCCCATCGCTTCTTCCACATTATCGCCATACAGGTACAAGAAGAGCATGTTTCCAAGTAGATGGAAAATACCACCGTGACTAAACATAGAGGTGAGCACAGTACTCCATTCCCACGCGATCGTTTCTAAGGAGAAATTGGATAACTGACTAAAGAACATCGAAGGAATAAAGCCAAAACTAGAAAAGAATACCTGCTTTTCATCGGGTTCAAGCGGGAGTTGCCAGGCAAAAAATACCCACAGGTTACCGCCAATTAACATCCAGTTGACCCACGGGAACGAGCGGGTCGGGTTATCGTCTTGGTAAGGGAAAAGAAACACAACTTTTACCTACCTAATCGAAAAAGGAAAGGCAATCGCGTTGAACCCGCTTGCCTGAAAGATGTAAAAATTATTATCATCCTAATCTATGACTAATGAATCACATGAAAGGCTGGCCGTTTTCAGAAGTGACTCTGGTATCACCCTTTCCTTCGGCCCGAATACCTATTTTATCGATTCTTCCGATCCCTTTCATAATATTGCCCTCAAAGCACTTGCTCAGGATGATTATGTTCCCTTTTATATTGAAATTGCCAAGAGGGAAGGATTGGGCCCTGAATTTCGGGATACTCTTATGAGAGAAATCGAGAACTTGGCTGATTCAGAGGATTAAATTATTGTAAACAGAACGAGTTGAAAAATCGATCGCTCACACATCAATTACATCATCGCGGGAATTTTTAAAGGAGTCCTTGTCCCCAGGTTTTCCTCCCTTATTGGGCCGGATGGTGGAGAAATTCCCCCCAAAACTTTTCTTCAGGCTGGCCGCAATTCCTTTTCTGAATTTGGGCACCATTAATGCAAAGCCAAACAAATCAGTTAGAATGCCCGGGGTAATCAATACGATCCCCCCGACCACGATCATTGCCCCCTCAATAAGTTTATCGGTGGGTGGACGACCACTTTTTAGTTCACTCTGGATTTTGGCTAAAGTGGAAAGGCCCTGTTGCCGGGCGAGTGATGCCCCTAAAATCCCCGTAAAGACAATCAATCCTATTGTCGGCAGAAATCCAATCCTCGCTCCCACCATGATTAAAAGGTAAAGCTCGGCAACGGGGATAAATATAAAAAGGAATAACAGACGACTAAACATAGATTACACATTTTGCGCATCTCTTGAAGATAGACAAGAGAGATAGGTATCGTAGAAGTTAGTTTTACTATTTTCTTTCGCTTCATGCAATGAGAAGGAGTGCGTTGTCATTAAAGCGTACTCTCGATTCCTCACGACTAGTCATCGCGAGGATGTAAACCGGTGGCGATCCACTGAAAGTAAGGGAGCGTACCCGCCACTCCCAATTCATTTCCATTTCCCCACTCTTTCTTTCCTTCACTTTCCAACTTTATAACCCATCGTAAAGTTGTTTGACAATTAGCCCACATTGTAAGTTTAATTATGCACATTTTCTTTTTATTATTATGAAAACAATACGGGTCTTATACTCTTTCCTCTTTGCTTCATCCCTTTGGTCGGCCACTCCAGTACCGTATTCAGGTAAGATTGATATACAGGGAGTCAATTATTATGGAGAAGCTCAATTCGCATTTTCTCTGCACGATGGGAACGGTACAACCCATTGGAGAAATGGTAATCAACCAGGGGAAACCCTCAAGGTAGCGATTCGTAATGGTCGGTATAATGTTTTGCTTGGCGGACAGGGGATGACTTCATTAGCACCGCAATTATTCCTGAATCAGGATAAGCTTTATTTAAAAGTGGAAGTTGATACGGGGGATGGAAAAGGTCTTCGTCATCTTGCTCCTGATCAATTAATAACCGCTACTCCTCGTTCATTGGTGGC
>NZ_CAXLMO010000023.1:0-82815 GCF_964187635.1 Candidatus Seribacter sulfatis
CAGCGACAAATCCTGCTGGGTTTGAGAGTTTGCTTTTTCCAGGACAGCCATTCTTTTTTCTAAAGCTTCAATTCTTGGGAGCAAATTGGGGTCAGTCTCAGTATTTTGTCCGCAGAGTAAATTAGAGATTAGAAAAACGATAAATAATTTAAGTTTCATGTATTTAGAGGGGCTGGTGAGGAATTGTTAATGATAGGAAATATGTGAACGGTATCGGTGGCAGGTTTTGGTTAGCCGAAGGGTGACTCGAAAGAGACTACCCGTTTGTCAGAAAAGTTTACAGTACCTTCTTCTTGGGATCCATCTGCATTTAAATCGCCACTGTAGTAATATATTTGCTCAATGTTCGGTTTAACAGATGGTTTTATTCTTGTAGGTGTACCTAATACTTTCCGAACTTCATAATAAGACATTCTTTTTCTCATTTTTTTCCAATTTTCAGGATTTACCCAGGGACCGGATGCTTTGTCGGCATTGCTGTTGATTTCAAAGCGTAATTTATCGAGGAATGATTTCTTTTGATCTGGATCGCTGGGTAAAATTTGGGCAAGGTCGGTAAGCTTAGAAGCATCGGTTTGTGTAGATTTAACAATTTCTTTTCGTAGTTGATTATTTTCTTTTTCAACTGATTGAATTCTTTGCTCTAATTGTTTCACTCTATTGGAAATTAATTCAATTTTGGCCAAGAGTTCTTTGTTCGAAACCGCATCGTTGCCCCAAACCGAAATACTAGAAAAAATAATTAAGAAAAAATATTTATGCATCTTACCTTTTAAAAGTGCAGACCTAATTTAGCCAAGCAAAAAGCTAGTTTAAGCACAGTTTATAATTTTTTTTAATTAGTTCTAAAACTTAATTATTTTGTAAGGGTGCGGATGGCTAAGTCTTTAATAATATTAGGTTGTTCCTCTTTGCCTTGAGATAGGAGTTTTTCAAAGGCTCCGATCAGGTCGGCTTGCAGGTCAATTAATCGACGGGTATTGAAGTTTTTTGTAAGGGGGAGCAGACGACCTAAAAACCAAGGGTTTTGTGAAAAGAGATTGAGTGTCGTTTTATCTCCCGATCCGGAGAAGTGATGAGCGTGTTTCTGACCAATTCTTTCGAGTTGGTCTTTTCCCAGCCTGCCATTGGGATCAATTTCTTTGCCATCCACTAGGACGCGAAGTTGAATGAGTAAGCGATTGCGGTTTTGTAAGTTGCTGAGGAGTGGACGGGCATCTTTGGCATGGAAAAAGTGCCGGTCAATTGCCTCGAGTGTCCACTTCAAATTACCGGAAAAGAAAGCCTCCGTGGCTTCAAAAAAATCGCCCTCTCCAAAATCGGGAACGAGTTGCATGATTAATTCCTCGGTAATGTCACCACCCTCTTCTCCGAGGTAGGATGCTAATTTTTTTGTCTCTTCCACTCCGAGGCGGGAGTGTGCTCCAATCTTACCGGCGAGGAATTCGAGGGCACCACTGGCAAAAGTTACCTCGCAGGCTTGCGCTGTTTCCTGAACGAGGCGTCGAAATGCGACATCTTCCTTTTCCTGTTTGGCCACATCTTCATAGGTGGAATTTTTCTGTAACCATTTTACAAAGCTGTGCCCGCGGTGAACCGGGCAGGCAGATAAAATAAGGACAGTGTCTCCTAGATTTCCGAGAAATGGTTTCATTGAATCGAGGGCATTTTTGGAACCCTGAGCCGCCCCCACCTTGGTCTGGTTGAGAAAGTTTGCTTCGTTAATCCAGATCAGTTTTCCTCCGCCAAAAAGGGAGAGTGTTTGCCCGGCAGTACGGGCTTCATTTAAAATTCTTTCCACCTCATCGACCCGATCTGCCCGACCATCAATTTGTTCGCGGGAAAGATCATCGGGAAATTGATCGATGTGTTCTTCAAAAATTTCTTTTGCCCGCTGACGAACTAAAAAGTCATCATCTCCTAAGACTACAAAAAATCCACCGTTTGCCATTTTGCCGAGGAGTGAGTGTGAAAGGGAGAGTCTCGGATGAACTAGATATTAAATTCGCCTGACTCCGCTGCGGCAAAAACTTCTTCCAATTTATACTTGCGTAATTTTCTTCTCATCCAATCCAGTGCGGCCGTTGCAGCCCGCCTGCGGTTGGATGCCCGATCTCCCCGAAGTTGAATTTTTTTAGCCCATACTCCAACAGGAGAGGCATAACCGAGGTAAATTGAACCGACTGGCAGCACTTGTGTGCCCCCTGTTGGTCCAGCAAAGCCGGTTACACTGAGACCATAATCTGCCCCGTATTTTTCACAGGCACCAGTGGCCATAGCAATCGCCACTTCCTCGCTGACTGCCCCATGCTGTTCAATCATGCTTTCCGGAACATCAAGCATTTGAACTTTTGCATCATTGTGATAACAAACTGCACCGCCATGAAAGACTTTTGAAATCCCGGGGATCTCAGTAAAGGAGGAGGAAAGTAATCCACCGGTACAGGATTCTGCCACGGCAATAGTCTTATTTAAATTTCGAACTTCGCGAAAAATAACTTCGGCAATTGTACGATCGCCCAGGCAGACAAAATCTTCGCCCAATGCATCACGACAGGCATCGGCTAGATTATGCAAGTCTTGATCGTTAATACTATCTGAATCCAGTGAACTTAATCGAATGTCAACCATGCCCGCATGTGCGCAGTAGCCAATAATGAGACCTTTTTTTCCTTCGAATAAATGCTCCACTTTTTCCGCCACGGTGGATTCCCCAATACCGGCAGTACGAATTTGTAAGTAACAATCAATCTCCGGGAAAATGCCTTCTTTTTGTAGTCGGGGAATCACTTGTTCTTCAAACATGGGATGCATTTCGCGAGCGGGCCCGGGAAGCATGACGAGAATTTTGTTATCTTTTTTAAGCCAAATTCCAGGAGCAGTACCGTAAGGATTTTCTAAAATTTCTGAATTCCCCAGGCGGTAACATTGCCTGAGGTTTATTTCGGGCATGGGGCGTGCAAGTTGTTTGAATCGATCCTTTAATGCAGTTTCAATTACTGGATCAAAAACTAATTCCTCTCCCAGTGCCTGGGCAATATTTTCCCGGGTAATATCATCGGTGGTTGGACCGAGGCCACCTGTGGTGATCACTAAATCAGACCGTTTCCAGGCTTCGGAGAAAAAAAGACGAATATCTTCCGGATTATCCCGGATCACTAAATTGGCGGCGGGTTCCAGGCCGTGGTGGGCGAGTTGGTTGCCTAGATAAGTAAGGTGAGTATTTTCACGAATACCAAGGAGAAGTTCATCGCCGAGGGTAATTGTCTCGACGCGTATGTTAGAACTCATAGATAGTTGTATTTAGGATCAGAGGTTATAATTTGTATTCTTGCCAACTTCTAAAATACTCAAGATTTTATAGATTGCCAATGCAAAATCAGAAACTCGAACTTCATAGCTTTATCCGAACCCTTCCCCAGGGCTCAGGTGTGTACTTAATGAAGGACCGATTGGGTCATGTTATTTATGTGGGGAAGGCCAAAAATCTGAAGAGACGGGTGAGCAGTTATTTTCAGGGTTCCCGTAGGTTTGTGCGGGCACAACCTAAAATTGCCGCTATGGTAGAAATGGTTTGTGAAATTTCGATTCATGAAACCAAAAATGAAACCGAGGCTCTCCTCCTGGAGGGTAAATTAATTAAGGAATATAAACCTCGTTACAATACTGACTTTACAGATGACAAACAATTCTTGTTGGTTCGGGTTGATTTGCAGAATGAGCTTCCCCGTTTTCGCCTATGTCGACATAAAAAAGAAGACGGCTCTCATTATTACGGACCCTTTGCACAGGCCGGTTTTTTACGGTCGACTCTTTCCGAAATGCGAAAAAAATTTGGAATTCTTCTCTCGGACGCCAATCCTGTAAAATTAGAGGACGGTCGCTTTCGATTGTATGATGATGCACGAGCGGAGATCTTTGCCGGACATAATGAAACCACTCAGGAAAAATATCGCGAGCGCGTGGAAGAGGCCTGTTCTTTTTTGGAAGGAAAAGCAAAAAGTTGGCTGGCAGAACTGCGAGAAAAGATGCAAAAGCATGCCGAGGCGATGCAATTTGAACGAGCGGCAGAGTTTCGGGATTTAGCGGATGCACTTTCCAAAACGATTAAAAAAACTCGAAGGTTTACCAAGCAATGGCCCAAGCAGGAGGATGGGAATTGGCATGGGTTGGAACGCTTGCGTGAAGTTTTGGAGCTGGATCGTCCACCTGCGGTCATTGAATGCTTTGATATTTCTCATGTGTCTGGCACCTTTGTGGTGGCCTCAATGGTCCGATTTGTCTCGGGGAAATCAGATCGCCGTTCCTACAGGCGTTACAAGATAAAAAGTTTTGAAGGAAATGATGATTTTCGATCGATGGAGGAAGTAGTGGGCAGGCGGTATGGCCGATTGTCTAAAGCCGGCCGTGAGTTTCCTGACCTTGTCGTAATTGACGGGGGGGCAGGGCAGGTAAGTTCTGCAGTAAAGGCATTTACTTCGTTGGAAATTGACCCACCTCCAATGATAGGTTTGGCAAAGCGCGAGGAGAGCATTGTTTTTCCGGACGGACGTGAGGAAATGGTATTAGACCCGAGGGACTTGGGATTACGAATGTTACAACAAGTTCGAGATGAGGCACATCGATTTGCAAACCAGTACAATGCAGATCTTCGAAGCAAGCGTATAAAAGAGTCCATTTTAGATGACTTTAAAGGACTTGGTGCAGTTAGGAAAGTGGCACTACTAACCCATTTTGGTTCGATTGAAAAATTGCGAAAAGCCACCTCTCTTCAAATCCAGGAGCTAGACGGGATCGGAGCCAAATTGGCAGACCGATTACAGTTGTATTTATCATCGGGGAAAAATGAATAGGCACTTTCTTCCAATCTGTTGCCTTCTTTCTCTTGCGTTACAATCTTTTCTGCACGGTGATTGGCCACGATGGAGGGGAGCGCAGGGAGATGGAACATGGAATGGTCCTGAGATTTCCAGAGTGTTACCGACTGCCGGTCTTAAGCGAGTCTGGAAAACTAAAGTGTTTCCGGGTTACTCCGGAATAACGATACAGGATGGACTTCTTTACCTAATGGATCGGCCGAATTCTGAGGAGGGGAAGGGGATGGAACGAATAGTTTGTCTGAATGCGAGTACAGGAGTGGAGGTATGGAGTTTTTCCTACCCGGTTGATTATGGTGATATGGGGTACGGGAAAGGACCACGGTCTTCCGTTACCGTTGAAGACGGGCGAGTTTTTACTTTAGGAGCCAGGGGACATGCTTTCGCCTTTAATTCGCAAACAGGAGAAAAAATATGGATGCGTAATTTGGTGGCAGAGGAAAATGCCACTGTTCCAATCTGGGGATTTTCGAGTTCGCCCGAGCCTCATGCGAGTGAAGTTCTTTTCCATGTTGGCTGTCAACCCACTGGTTCTGTCTTGGCGTTGTCCCAGGCGAATGGTGAAACGAAGTGGAAGGTGGGAAGGGATGAGGGTGCGGGATACGCTCCTCCATTGTTGATAGAATCGAAGGGGGGACCGCAATTAATATGTTGGGGGCCAAATCGAATTATGGGTTTACCGATTGGAGGAGGACAGGCGTACTGGGAGGTTCCATATGAGGTGAAATACGGAGTCTCTATCACTAAGCCAATTTATCACGAAGACATTATTTTGGTAAGTGGATACTGGCATGGGACTCGTGCGATTCTATTGGGGGAAAAGCTCGGTGATGCCAAAATCCTCTGGTCAGACGAGATTAATTTGAGAGGTTTAATGTCGCAGGCTTTATATCGGAAGGGCATTTGTTTTCTTCTTGATCGATCCAGTGGATTATCTGCATTTGAATTGAAAAGCGGTAAGATTCTCTGGCGTGATCAACATCAACTCACTCCGTCTGAACGAAATCCCCAGGCAAGCATCGTATGGTCGGAGCAGGAAGCGGGAGACGCACTTGCTTTGAATGCCTATGGAGAACTTGTTTTTATCAACTTAGGAAAAGAGGGTTATACCGAATACTGGCGTGACCAAATTATCGGTAAAACTTGGGCCCATCCCGCCTATTCTAATAATCGAGTGTTCTCAAGAGATGACAAATCGGTAGTTTGCCATGAATTACCCCTTGCTACAAAGTCTGTAAGAAAGTAGTAAATTCATTTTTTCATTCTTATTTGTTGAACGATGCATTTGTATAAAACTGGTGACGGATTTATTATTAAAAAGGAGGAAGATCATCGATTTGTGAACAATATTGATGATTGGAACTCTCTGATTAATAACGATAATTTGTGGGAGTGCCTTGAGGAGGAATGGCAAAGGGGGAGTTCTATTTCTGACCCTCAACAAGCTTTGATTAATTTGCTCCCTCCTGTCGGGGTACAAGAAGTTTGGGCAGCAGGAGTGACCTACCGCTCGAGTCGATTAGCAAGGATGGAGGAATCCCGGGATGCTGGTGGTGGAGATTTTTACAGCCGGGTTTACCAAGCTGACCGACCGGAGATATTTTTAAAAGCCACTCCAAGCAGGGTAGTGGGGCATGGGCAAAATTTTCGAATTCGCAAGGATTCCGATTGGGATGTCCCAGAACCAGAACTAACTTTGTTTGCAACAACATCGGGAAAGGTTGTGGCCTACACGGTTGGGAATGATGTTTCCTCCCGGAGTATAGAGGGAGAGAATCCATTGTATTTACCACAGGCTAAAACTTTTGATAAATGTGCCTGCTTGGGTCCCTGCTTGTATGTTCCACCAGAACCTCTTTCTTTGGACACTACTATATCCATTTTGATTCATCGTGAAGAAAAGGAAGTTTTTTCCGGCAAGACGACACTTTCAGAAATGAAAAGAACGCCAAATGAATTAATCGGTTTTCTTTTTCGGGAGACCTCGTTTCCACAAGGGGTTTTTTTAATGACTGGCACTGGTATCGTACCGAGTAATAACTTTACTTTACAATCGGGCGATGTTGTCTCGATTTCGATTGATCTTATCGGTACTCTAGTAAATTCCGTGGAATAGCTTACTAAATTAAACAATTATATAATTATGACTGAAACTTCATTAATTGGTTTTTCTCGAGGAGAACAGACGAGTTCAACTTTTCGTGCGGTAGACCCGAAAACGGGAAGTGAATTGGGCACAGAATATTCGCATTCGTCGGAAGGTGATGTCCAGCGGTCCTGTGAACTTGCTCAATTGGCATCCCTGCCCATGGCTTCACTTTCGGGTCAGAAAAAAGCAGAATTTCTACGATTATTGGCCGATCGGTTGGATGGAGCAGTGGATTCAATTGTCGAGGTTATGACTGTTGAGACTGGTCTGCCAGAAGCTCGGGTTCGTGGCGAGACTGGCCGAACCAGTGGTCAATTACGAATGTTTGCAGATTTACTCGTAGAGGGTTCCTGGGTTGATGCGCGGATTGATCGAGCGGTTCCCGATCGCCTTCCTCTGCCCAAGCCCGATTTACGTGCCATGCTTCGACCGATTGGCCCCGTTGCAGTATTTTGTGCCAGTAATTTTCCATTAGCCTTTTCAGTGGCTGGAGGAGATACGGCTTCTGCCTGGGCTGCGGGTTGCCCCGTGATAGTCAAGGCGCACCATGCCCACCCAGGCACTGCTTTAATAGTGGGGAAATTAATTGTTCAATCACAAAAAGAAAGTGGATTGCCGGAGGGGGCATTTTCCCTTCTGTTTGGTGAGGGTAGAACAGTGGGACAAGCACTTGTGACTCATTCAGTAATCAAAGCAGTTGGTTTTACAGGCTCTCGTTCTGGTGGTCGTGCTCTTTTTGATCTAGCCTCTCAGAGAAAAGAGCCAATTCCCGTTTTTGCAGAGATGAGCAGTATCAACCCCCTTTTCTTACTTCCTGAATTGAAATCGGATGAAATGGAGAATATTGCCGATGGATTATATGCTTCAGCCACCTTGGGAGGGGGACAATTTTGTACTAATCCAGGAATTGTATTTTATCCCAATAATGGAGACGGGAAAAAATTTCGGGATTCCTATGTTGAAAAAATGAAGGACTATACTCCAGTCGCGATGTTGCACCAGGGGATTCGCGAATCCTATGCCCAGGGAATTGAGGAAATGGTAAAACAACAGGGAGTTGAGGTACTCGTTCTGAGCGACTTATCGGAAGATGGCAATGGCGGTTGCGATGCAAGTAGCTGTGTATTAAACACTAGTATTGAGTGTTTTTTGAAAAATCCTCAATTAACAACTGAAGTTTTTGGTCCCACTACTCTTCTTGTTTCTTACGAAGATAAAGAAGATTTATTAAGAGTAGCCCGTGAAATGGAGGGCCAATTAACGGCCAGTTTTTTCGGTCATAAAGAAATGTTACCCCAGCATGAAAACTTACTCGACCTGATGGAAACGAGAGCGGGCAGACTTTTATTTAATCAATTTCCGACAGGAGTAGAGGTGTGCGAATCAATTGTCCATGGGGGGCCTTATCCTGCTACCACAGACAGTCGGTCAACCTCGGTGGGGACTGGAGCCATTTTACGATTCGCGAGACCCGTCTGCTATCAGGGGTTTCCGGATGAATTTCTTCCCGAAGAACTAAAGGAAGAAAATCCGGGTGGAATCAAACGAAAAGAAGGTTGAAATTTTAGGAACCATATCGTGTATAATTGTTTTGCCATAAAGCACGAAAAATCACTAGCATCGGATTTATAATTTATTTTTATCTCTCAATGAATATAACACATTTTTTTAACTATGCTTGGTAAGAAAAGCACCATAGGTATTTACGATTGCATTGAAGGGCAATTTCGTATGCTCGATAAATTCCCCTTTATTGTGGGATGCATGGGAAATGCAGACTGGCAAGTACCCGGTGGAGAAGGGTGGGAGGGAGCCTGTATGGTCAAGAAGTCGGGCAGTGCCTTTCGAATTGTACCGAATAAAAAAGGAGATGAGCGCCTTTTGGTAAATGGGGGTCCATTTGCAGAGCCTTTTAATGTGGAAGACGATGAAGTTTGTACCCTTCAATTTATGGGGTATCCATTAGTTGTCTTTGCTGGAAAGGATCCGAAGTCTTGGGCGGATCAGATTCAAAAAGGTCAATGGATCCTTGCAAACGGACGCACGGGCACAGACTATGCACAGTGTAGTCGATATGAAATTTTAGAAAAGATACAGGAATTTGGTGCGGATCTTTCAGAATGTGCGATCAAACCAGTTGGGTTAGATGTTCCGTTCTGGGTGGTTCATTTGGTGGAATTCTTGCAAAGACCTGAGGAGGAGGAAGAGGAAGAAGAGGCATTATACCAAGAGGAAATTGTCGTTGATCCGGATCGTGGCGAATTTACATGTCCGACTTGTTGGCTAAAATTTGATCGGGCCGATGTGCTCAGTATTGCGGTTCATGAAGACCTAAGAGGGGACCGTAAATTGGGAGAAGATGCAATGCTTCGTTTCGTACCAACTGAGTTTAATTCAAAGGGACAAGCGATGGATGCAATGGGGTTACCCACTACTGATGTTGCCTGTGTCCATTGTCACCGAAAACTGCCCCCCGGTTTTATGGATGTATCTCACCATATTTTTTCTATTGTGGGGGCACCAAGTTCGGGTAAATCTTACTACCTCAGTGTGTTAGTCCGTCAGTTACAACGAACCCTTTTTAGAGAGTTTGGAATTGCTTTCCGTGATGCGGACCCGAGTTGTAATGCGATTTTAAACTCAATGAAAAATCGACTCTTCGCGGGGAGTAGTTCAGCGGATGCAATGTTGATCAAAACTCAACTTGAGGGTGAAATGTATGAACGATTACAGAGGCACGATCGAGTAGTGGCATTACCCCGTCCATTTATATTCAGTTTATCTGACCCACGGGGTACTGGACATGATTGTTCGCTCATTTTCTATGATAATGCAGGGGAACACTTTGAACCGGGGATTACCAACGAAGAAAGCCCGGGTACTTTGCATGTAGCGAGTTCTTCGGGTATCTTTTTTCTTTTTGACCCAGTGGCCAGTCCGGAATTTCGCCGTGCACTTAAGGGGCATGATGACCCGCAATTTTCTATGGATGGAGGAGGGAAGAGATTGGACCAGCAAGATACGATCATGGCTGAACTGGAAATCCGGGTAAAACAAAATCAAAATATCAGCATTGCAGATAAAATTGATGTACCCCTTGCGGTGATGATTGGAAAGTGTGATATTTTGCGCGACCAATTGGACTGGGAGCGAATTCTTTGGCCTGTTAAGGATAAGAAATTAGACCTTGATATTGTAGAGAAGAATTCCGAGATTTTACGGGAATACATGATGGATATGCATCCGTCGATAGTGGCCAATTCCGAAGCACTCTCCCGTAATGTACGTTATTTCCCTGTGAGTCCATTTGGGCACAGCCCTGAGCGGGTTGAATTAAATGGACAAAAATACATTGCCCCAGATCCAGACAAATTGGACCCTGTAATGGTAGAAATTCCTACCTTGTGGGTACTTCATCATGTCGAACCAGAATTGTTGCCCGTAGTCTCCGGTACCTAATTAGATTGGGTTTCCTTTAATGGCTCAACAACTCATTTTTACCAGTACGCCCCAGGGTTTAGAACCTGGACGTACTGGTTATTGTACCGTTGCTCGGCACAAGGACTTAAGGCATCGGCTCGTCCGGGAACTCGAAAGGTTGAGTGTCTATGATTTTGGACAGCAAGCGGGAGGCACCCGGGTTGCAATCTCAATTTTTCGAAAGATTATATTAGGGTCCGAGGAATTTTATGTTCTCACTAAAATTTGTGACGCGGGGCTTGATTATACCAATCGAACCAACTACTTGGCCCATCATTTAATTTTGGATGGCTTTGAAATTGCTACCTGTCCATCCCCCGCAGAGATTTTTCTTAATTGGAATGGATGGAAGAGTAAGTGGGAGGAGGATGCACGTTATCTAACGCCTGGGGAGGAAATTACCCTAACTGATTATAAATCCAGCGGATTGATACCCTGTAAAAATTGGTTAAGTTTTACCAATGACCCAGGCAATGCGGCGACCCTTGTTTCTCCGGGATTGGTCCCTCCCATTGTCTTAGAAAATAGCCCCGCAAAAAGTGAACATTTATTACAGTTATTTGCTGAATCTTCTGCTTTGTTGAAGTTATCTTTGGATGCATGGGATTATTCCTTTACCACATTCTTACAGGGGAATGATGATATAAAATCTTTTGCCTGGGTCGGGATTGAAGGACAGCCGGCGGGAGAACGATTGAAACAAGGAGGCTTGCGAAATTACATTGATTTACGAAATTGGACATCCAGTTCAATTGCAGATGAGGTGGACCCCGCTCTTGCCCATGTGGCTCGAAAAGGTCCGAACGTTGCCCCTACTAAGAGAGTGAAGAATGCAACCTCTTCCAATACCCGTTCTCCTCTCAGTCAAAAACAAGTTGAGCAAATTAAGGGTGCAAATTCAGGATACTTGAGCACCGCTCCGAGTGGGTCGACCGTTAAGGCTCAGGAGGCTTCCACCAAAAAAGAAAAAAAGAAAAGACCCTGGCTATTGCAATTAGCTGTTATTTCGACCGCATTGTGCTTGCTGGGTGCATTAATTGTAGGATTGGCGTACAACCTTGGAGATTGGTTTAAAAAAGAGGAACCCCCTGTAAATCAAGTAAATAGGGTAACACAAGAACAGGATGAAGGGGATAATCTTTCAACTGTAAATTCTATCGTTCCCGGTGCATTTGCTCAATTGGATCAAATTGAATATTTAAAAATTGCCCAAAAGCACCCCTATTTACGCTGGGTTAGTGTTGATGTGGGAACCGATGAACCTTTCCAGATTAATATTAATGACGACCAATTTGATCGGTTTGAAGAAACTTTGGAGAAAAGTCAGGAGGGGGATGAATTAAAAGTAGTGCTTACAGAAAGGGAGGGAGAGATTGTTTTTGATGAACTCTCTATGGCTCCTGCCCCCGAGGATCGTGGTCGAGCCCAGCAAATATCTTTTAATGAGGAGGAAACAATTGCCATTTCTGAAGAGGGGGATCAGGTCTCCTTCGTAGTGGGGGATGAAACTTTTTCCTATGACTTACGTCGTGCCCAAGGCAACGAAGCAAACAGGCTCAGAAAGTTAAACAAACTTTTACAGTCCGGGCAAAAAACGCCCCTTACTCTTAGGCTTGAGGGATCGCGGGTCGTTCACATCGAACCCTTTGAATTACCGGACGATAAAAAGATTGATGATTCAAATCTTGCCAACACTGCCAAGCAGAGGGGAAAGCCAATGGTACTTGAGCAAGTAAAAGGAAAAGGCTCTGCTTATTTTGAACCCGAACAAATGAGGATTCAATTACCAGTAAATGGTACTAGTCGAAAAGCCTACACCTTCAAAGAAGACGAGAGTGCAAAAATGAAAGACCTCTTCGACTTTCTTGAAAAAGGAGAAGAGGGAATCGATTTAAATATTCGCTTAAGCGAGGATGGTGAGGAAATTACTTTTCTTGATTTTGAGTTTCCGGAAGAGAAAATTCGTCCATCGGCTGAAGAACTTATTTTATCTCCCAGTTCTTTACTCTCAGAAAAAAAATTCCTCTTTTGGATACCGGGAGTGGAAAATAATGGAAAATGGAGAATTGATAATTCTAAAAAGTCATTCGTTTATAACGATTCCGAAACGGCCGATATTTTGCTTTCTTTATTTCGCGAGTTAGCGAAGAAATCGACTAATCCAGTTGCCTGGATGACGGACTACCAGAAAGGTTCATTATTTACTAATAATCAGTTTGAGAAAGAGTCTCTTGTCGAGGAATTCAGCTATGAATATAAATTGAGCCAGCACCCTTTAGACCCAGTCAAAATTGCCAACATATCTTTTAAGTCCGGGCAGAGTTATTCCTTTGATTTTGAAATAACGGAAGGAAAAAGCATTGAAATTTCATATGGCTCTAATCACGCTTGGAATTCATTAAACAATGGAAAGCTTATTCGATTGCCCCTGCTTTCTTCCGCTGGTGGATGTATTGATTTATTTTTATTATCTCATCAACACGCCAACCTGACAGACCTTTCAGAAGTGGGTCAGGATTATGACCTGACTCGAAAAGCGTTATCCGTTTCTGACGAGTTGTTGCGCGATGGAATGTTTCAATTTTTATCGGAGGGGGAGAATAAATTACACCTTACTTATTCAGTTCTGCCCAATTCCCCTCATGCCTCAAAGGTTTTCTTTAACGAACCTGTCTGGCGTGATTTTATCGATTCTACAACGATGAAATTAGCGGGATTACCGACTGCACTAGTTCAATTAAACCCATCCCGTCCCTTGGATGCACAGGTTGAACTGGACTTAGATTACTTTCGTGGGATTTCAGAAGATTTTCTTACAGAAAGGCAGAGGTGTGAAGAGAAATTAAGTCAGTTGGGCAGTGCATTTCCGAACCCTGAAGTTTATAAAAATTTAGTAACTTATGGAAGTGAGTACCCTAATTTGCTTACCTTTCAGCCTGGTACCCCCTTTTCCTCCTTTGCTTACAAATTACCCCTTTTATTGATTCAGCAAAGTTTTTATTCCTGGGATGAGGTTCGATTTAACAATTTAAAAGGAGAACTAGACCTCGCTTATAATAATGCAGAATTACTTTCTGACCCTGCCCTTTTTTCTTTGTACTGGACCCAATTAGGCGAAGTGGTGGACCAATACATCTCGGACAGCATACAAAAAGACTTTAATTATAAAGCGGACAAGGCATTGAAAGATATGAAATTGCTTTTTGACTTTTTGACCTTAATTCTTCGCACAGAAAGAACATTGGGAATAAACGAGGGCGAATTATTGAAAAACCTGCAGGGTATCCGTTCTAAACTTGCCTCGCCCTCCGTTGAGAATCCACTCGGGTCGATCAATAAAGAAATTCGTGGGTTATCGAATCCGCAGTTAAAAGAAGCTTTTGACCTGTACTACAAAAATTATCAGAATCAGCAAAGAGAATTGATTCCTCCCACGAAGCTTACTTTTGAAACTTTGGGTCTGGCTCTTTCGACAATTTCAGACTTAGGCAAAAATATAATCTACAAGGAAAAGGAATCGGAGATTAGGCAATATCAATTTTGGGTTCAAAATTTTGCTTCGATTAATCAAGAGATTTTAGCCAAGCAGGAAGATATTATTAATTCGCTTCCCTTGGACTCTGCGGAACGAATTAAAAGAATTATATCAGAAATCCCCTGGACACTGGCAGTCTATAAAAGGACCTCAAATGGACAATATGTAAAGCAATCCGATTTTTTACGGCTTGCTCCTCCGTCCAAGTTTTAACTTTTATAGGGAATCAACTTTACTAAAACCCAACACGAAACAATAATTTAGACCTGTGAATATTGACCGTTTAATTGATCGCATCGAAAAAGCTCTTCGTGAGGATGGAACTACCGATCCAGTATTTCATGCATTGGCGAAGGAATATGCGAAATTTCGAACTCAAATTGATGAAAGATTAGAGCACTGCGTAACTCTGATTCGTTCCGGTAAAGACTTTGCTGCCCGTGAACTTGCGGAACAATCTCCAGATGTACTTACACTTATGGAAAAACTTTCCTTTGCCAATGATGGTAAATGGAAAAAAGAATGTGAAGAGAAGGGACTTTATGTCGGACCCACATGGGCAGATGAGCATGTGGATTTGCTCAATGGATTATACGATAAGGAAATCACAGAGGACAGCCCACTTTTTCGTGAATATCGTACTGCGGCACGAAGCCGGGACCAGGAAAAAACTTTTAAGGTGTTAAAGATGATCTTGAAAGCAAATCCAGATCATGGTGCTGCCAAGAGACATTTCGGTCAATTAAGTGTAAAGATTCTAGAGGATAAAATTAAGGAATTAACGCAGTTAATCACAGCGGGTCGAGAAGCAGAGTTTCTTGATCTGATGATTGATATTGAGGATACCGATTGGGTGGTGCAACCCAAAGGAGATGAATGGGAAAATGCAATTGCAGTTCGAGAAGGAGTGGAGCGAAGAAATGCAAAGGTACGATTGGAGCAAATTTTGGTCGAGATTGCTTCCTACAGAGCTGCGGATGACTGGAAGGGATCCCTTGCTTTAATCGGAGAATTTTTTAATTTGGCCCAGGAGCATAACCTGGAAAATGAATTAGCTGAGGATGACATCAATGTATACAACGAATACAAGGAATGGTCTGAAGAATTAGCGGAGGACGCGAAATCAGAGCGTGAACTCGAGGGCATGATCTCTCGTTTTAAGAACCGCCTTGCTGAAATGCATCAGGTGGACAGTCAGGGAGGAAAAACGTTGGAGGTTTACCTGGAGGAACAAAACGAATTGCGCAAATTTCGTCAGGAATTTCAAGACCTTGGTAAATCGCTCTCTGCAGAGATTATGATGGACCTGCAAAAAGCAGAGTCCCATGTGAAAAATCGTATTCTTCGCCTTCGTGGCCGGACTAAGAGAATCTGGATGGCGGGTGTTTTTGCGTTCGTTTTAGTTGCGATTGGTGCAGTGGCAGGACTTTGGTGGTTGAAAGGTTTTTGGGATGCCCGCTCCGCTGCAGAAGCGGTTTTGGAGGTGCCCAATCCCTCACAACAGTGGGAGAAGTTATCTGCCTTTGTAGGGAATTACCCTGATTATCTAGAGGATGTCAAGGTTCGCAAGTTTGTGGATCAAGCAGTGGAGGAAGTTTTTCGAGATGCGGGTGCAAATTTAGTTTCAGAAAGTCAGGACGAATTTTTGCTCAATACTCAGGATAAAAGTCTTTTACCTATTTTAAAAAAGGAGGACATTGAACGGAGAAGGGGTAATGTGGTTGCCTCGATGTGTGGCAAAATCCTTGAAGATCTTGATAATGATCCAAATTTTCAGATTCGGGATGCCAAAAGATTTTTAGAATTATTTGAGAGTGCACCGCGAATTCGAAAGAATGATAAAGGAGAAGATTTACCCTTAAACGAGGTCGATTATTATCGTTTCCAGGACAATAAATTAGTCTTGGACAAATTACAGGAGATTGCCGCATTTTTGGCTCGGATCGAGGATACAAATGATCGAAAAGGAGATCGGTTTAATAATTTAAAGAAGGAGGTTTTAAACTTTGATGCAAAAGTGCTACAAGCATGGAAAGCCTTCCGGGATTCCGGAAAGGCGGATCATGGCATTCTTGCTCAGGAAAAATACCTCGAGGAATTGGATGAAGAAACCCGTGGTTTTTCCGGATCAGATGCGATTGACCCCAATGATTATCGTGAGGTCAGGGATGCGATTCGACAACTTAAGCAAACTTGGAAGGGTTATTCTAAAGAAGTGGAAAATAAGTCCGGTTCGTCTTACGATCAGTTGCTCAATCAAGCCGACCAATTACTGGGGAAAAGTAAAAAAGCCCAATCTCGGGATGAGAAACTTGCTTTCCTCAGGCAAATGTCAGACTCATTGAGTAAGATTACGGAATTGAACGGCAGTTCAACCGATCAGGAGCGAATGTCTAGCGCACAGGGCAGAGAATTTAAAGAATTAGTGAAGGCACAAAAGGAATCAGTCGGAGCGTTGGGCCAATTAGGAGAAGTGGAGGGAGATTTAGGGAAAGCTCAAAACTTGGACGAGTATTTTTTTGCTTTGGAAAAACTTTTGCAAAATGATGCATTTGAAAAAACAAAAGCTTCCCTGGTCCGTACTGTACTTTCTCATCGAAAGAAATTTTCAAATGAAAACGGTGAGTTAAGAAGCCGTCTCTTTATAGAGGGACCTGCCGAGATATGGGAAAAAGTGGAATCGGGTAAGATTACACTCCAGCCCGATGAATCTCGAACAGAATACGATCATATTATGGCCCTTCTTTCCCGCCCCGATCTTCGCTCTATTTGGAGCTATCAATTAGTGGAATGTACTCCATTCCAATCCGGTGCATCCGGGGTTTATTCAACCCAAAAAAAGCAGATGATGTCCTTGTACTCCTATGGTCCGGTGAAGGAGGAGGAAGTGGCACAAAAATTTGATGAACAAGGACAGCCTATTGCCAACCCGATCAAAACTAATGTGCAAGTAGGCGAATTTCATTGGAATGGAAAGGTGGAGGGCCGAGAATTTCAAACCACCATTTTTGGCGGAGGAATGAAGGGGCTTGCAGTAGAGGGGGGCGAATTGACTCCTGAATCTACTTTTTTGCAGCAACAAATCGAACGCAGACTAGACCCTAATACAAAAAGTGTTGCCGGACCTTTGATGGAAATGCTTGAGGTTGTGATTGCCGAACAATCAATTTCCCCCCTGCTCAAGGCATATCTCCATCGTGAGATAGTTGATTTGATGAAAAAAAAGCCTGCCTCTTGGGGAGTTGCTCTGAGCAATCAACTATTGAAAGACTATGATGCTCTTGTAAGTCAGGTAAAAATAAAAATCCGACCGACAGATTGGATGGATAAGAAAGCGAACGAATCCCTTTCCCAAAGTTTGGCACAGTATTACCGTGTAGTGGGTAAGCGAGATTATTTTCCCGAAGCAAAATTTACACTTGGGGTTTTACAATCCTTACAAAAAGTAAATTTTTCTTATATTGGACATGTTGATATTCAAAAGAAGGCCCGATTTACCGGAAGTAAGCCAGCTTTGTATTGGGGTATTTCTCAAGTTAATGGTTCTTTTGAATTAACCAAGGGGGCACGGGCCTCCTTTATTTCATACAGTCCCTTAGTTGGAACCAACCCCAATATTGGAGCAATACTGGCACAAAATTATTCGAAAGCGAATGTGACGAATGGAAAATTTGGAGGAGTGGAGGATTTCCTGCCAGTAGATTTTTCAAATTGAGTATGTCTTATCAAGAAAAATATTCACTTTCAAAAAGAGGACAAATCTCGGGTCCCTTCACGGCTTTGGAAATTATTGACCTTCTTCGCATGAAGGAGATCAGCACTATTCATAAAGTTAAATTAGGAAAGGATTGGCTCACCGTATCCGATTTTATTGACCAATATGAAAAAGGACTTCTTCCAGAACAGAATTTAGATCAGGTATTTGAAGATGAGCCTGAGGAGGAAGAAGTGAAGAAAGAAGAAGAGGAGACCGTCGAATTACCTGAACCTGAACCGAAACCTGAACCGGTTGAAAAAGTAATTGAAGTGCCCAAACCAGGTCCAGCAACTGAAATTCACATTAATCGATCCGGGACTCAATTTGGCCCATATTTATTAAAAGAATTAAAAGATTATTTAAAAGCGGGTAATTTAAGATTCAGCGATTTAGTTTGGTTTGAAGGAGTTTCAGAATGGGTTCCTTTATCAAGAATACCTGGAGTTGCAGATGATCTAAGTTCATTGGGTTCTGCTGCACCTCCTCCCCCTAAGCCGCCCCCAGTACCTGCTGCTCCTGCTGCTCTCCCTCCTCCCGTACAGTCTGTCCCATCCAGTCCATCTCTTTCTTCCGCGAAGCAATCGAACACAGTGTTGACGGATTCCGATCAGTCTGCAGAAAAGGAAGCGGGCGAAGATGAGGTAACTCCGGATAAGCCCAGCATGGAAATTGAAAACATTGCCCCGCATGGAGCACGGGCGATTGCGGGGATTGTGGATAGTGCTATTTTACTATTGGTAGTGGTTATTTTAATTGGTACTGCCGGTGCATTTTCAGATTTCGATAATACTCTGTATCTTGCCGGTGTATGTGCTTACTTCTTATTGGGTTGGCTTTATTATGGACTGGGAGAATCTTCTCAAGCGGGCGGATTTATTGGAAAAAGAATAAGCAAAATTAAAGTGGTACGATTGGCGGATGATGAAATTCCAGGATTTGGTGTTTCTTCCTTACGAGCAGTCCTTAAAATTTTGATCTCCCTGACTATTATTTTACCCTTTATTGTATTTTTGACTCCTCGCAGACAGGGTCTGCATGATTTAGCCTGTGGTACGATCGTAAAGAGTGAAGGAGAAGAGAATTAATTTTCAAAATGCCTTATTTAATCGTGTGAAAGGAAAAAAATAAATGGACGGAGGAGTAGGATTTGATGAACCTGAGTTAAGTTGGTCGACGCAAGATATTGAGAACAAAATTGGATTTAGTGGCGGTAGATATACCGATACAAATGCATTTTTCACTTTTTTAGTGGGGCTCATATTATCAACACTCTTTTTTTTAGTATTGGAGTTTGTGATTGGAGATTCTGGTACTGCCGCCGAGTGGAAAGAACAGAACTCGGAAATGGTAACACTTGAAGATGGTACGCAAGAGGAACAAGTGAGGGACATTCCCTTACACATAGCATTATCTGATAAATTTATAAATCGAGGACTCGGGGGGTATTTAATGGGTGCGGGAATCACCATGCTTTTTTTCTGGGCTCTTGCGATTCTGTTTGTAAAGGGTAGGAAAGTGAGTTTTCAAAAGAAAATTCTGGCTCTCAATCTGATCCCCCAGGACCCCAACTTTTTTCTTAATAATGCGACTGCCCGAGATGCGTTGTTACGAATTCGTGGTCAGGTTGATGACCCGAAGCACTTTTTGCTTTTAAACCGAATTGATGTCGCCTTATCGAATTTGCAGAACATCGGAGAAATTAGTGAGGTCGCAAGTTTGACCAATGCACAGGCTTCAATTGATGAAGATCAAGTCTCAGCCAGTTACAGTTTAATCAACGGATTTAATTGGGCGATTCCAGTTCTCGGCTTTATTGGTACAGTTCTTGGATTGGGGTCTGCGATTGGAGAATTTGGAGTGACCATACAGCTCGCTGACGATGTTGACAAATTGAAGAATTCATTGACTGATGTGACCGGGGGTCTATCCACTGCGTTTGATACTACCCTACTTGGATTGGTAGGCTCGATTGTTGTGCAAATGGTAATGACCTTTCGAAAACGGCAAGAATTTTTACTTTTGGACGAGTGCAATGAGTATTGCCAAACTTATGTTTTAGCAAAACTTAAGCTTGAAAAAACGGGAAGAACTCGTTCGTAAATCAATTTGATCGTAGCAAGCTTTCACCTACAGTAAGTCAAGATGGGGAGAAGTAGTCGAAATAGCGAGCAGAGGGTTAGTTTCTTTGCCTTTCAGGATATTATAACTGCAGTAATTGGTATCCTAGTTTTAATCGCTCTTATCCTTGCCCTTCAGGTCAACCCAAAGCGAGAAAATGAAGGCGATAGTCCGGGTAATAATACTGCTCCTGTTGAATTAATTGTGGGAGCAAATGAGGGGGGAGGGAACGCCACAATTGTGGTGGCAAGTGAGTTTAATGCGACTCAAGTAATCGAAGAGATTGCAGCATTGCACCAAGAAATAAGCGAAGAGAAAAAAGAATTTTTAGTCAAAAGAGAGAAGAAGAATAGCGAAATTGAACAACTGTCGGAGGAATTGAGAAAGCTTAATTTAGAACTTCAAGTTTTTAAAAAAAAGCTTGGGATTGAAGATTCAAATGATTCGAAAGAAACAAAAGATAAGATTGAAAGTTTAGAATTACTTATGGACCTGGCAAGGGTTCAAAAAAATGAACTAAATGAGGAGAAGAAGGGACTGGAAGATAAAATTAATGCCCGGGTATTACGGTCTTTAAAAAACCTCTCCGAACTTGAATTACAGGAGCTTGATTCCAACCTTAATTCACAGGTCGAGCAGTTAGAATCACAAGTTGAAAATGAAGTCCGGGTAATTCCTAAAGAAAATAATCAGGGAGAAAAGCCGGTCCTGGTAATTCTAGGATCATCCGAATTTACAATAGGAATTTTTAATGGGGGGCAAAGAACGATACCAGTGAACTCGGCCAACTATTATCAAAAACTTGGTGGAGCCCTGACTTCCTATGATAAGAATAAAAATTTCTTTGTTTATTTCTTTCGTCCTTCGGCATGTCAGTTAACCATTACCAATGTACCAGGTAGAAATGGGACGATTGAAAAGAATTTATTTGATTTACTATGTGACCCTAAAAATAACCTGACCCGTATGCTCGGGTACAAATACGGATTCGAGCCAATCCATGAAGAGGCAGCTGTCTTGTTTACTGACAAGATTGCTGATCCATTTGTTGAGTTTTTTCCTAATCCATGAACTTTCAGAACTCACCAATTTTTAATTTGATGTTCAACTAATGGCACGCGAAGAAGAAGAGGGTGGAAGCTTGGATATGTTGCTCGATACTTTGTGCAATACATTTGGAGGAATTATTTTAATTGCTCTCTTACTTGCTCTCAGTGTGAACAAAAAAAGCGTCGAATTGTACGATAAATTAGTTCAGACCGATGACAATCAATCTGAACTTATCAGGGAACGTGAGCAGTTACAAAATTCATTACTCGACCTCACCGATGAAAACATTGAGATTTTAGAAGACTTGGAAGATGATTCTTATTCCAAAAGAGAGGAAATTGAAGAGATAAAGGATAATTTAGACGATTTAAATAGCGATTCTTTCGCCCTTGAAAAATTAATGCAGCGTGAACAAGTAAAACTTGATGAACTCGAGGATAGCGAAGTAACAATTGAAAAAGAACGTTTAAGTATGGAGGAAGAATTAAGTCGTTTGGAAACGATTCTTGCCCACCAGGAATTAAGTAAAGAGTTGAAAAAAAAGCCCTATCGTAAGGTCAGCCTTCCTCAACAAAAAGACACGCGTAAAAAGCCACTCCCTGTTATTGTGGCACATGGTAAAATGTATCCGATGATTTCTCTGGGGATCGGTTCGGTTGAAAAGAATGAAGATGGATTGGTATGGAATCAAACTCCCGACAAGCGATTCCAGGTAAAAGTCGATCCAAGCAGGGGAGTCGATCCGATGAATGATGATGCATTGGATTTGTTTCTCTCCTCGGTTGGAGATGCCCCCCGTTTAGTTCGTCAAAATTTCTTTTTGAACCTCTTTGTATTTTCCGATTCAGAAAATTTTGCGATTTTTAATAAAATTCGAGACGAAGCAGTTTTAAGAAAATTAGATTATAATTGGATTCCCATTGCTGAACTTCCCCTCGTTCTGCGCTCGGACAATGTTCCTTGGAAAGTGCAATGAACAGAATGTTTTTCTTCAATTTGGCCGGGTAAGAATCACGAAATTTTTGGTAAGAAATCAAATTTTAGAGTAATTCCGATTATTTGTCCAAATTTGGTTACTACTGGCAGAACTATTAAAATGGATTTACTCTTACCAGTTCAGTTTCCGAACGATCTTATTCGGTCCGCATTACTATTTCTTTTTCGTAATGTTTAAAATGACTCAAATGACTGCTCTTTTACCTTGCCTAAGCTACCAACTGCTCGAATTATAATCTTTATGTCGAAAGAACTTCTTATTTCTCTTATTTTGGGCACATTTTTACTGGGTTGTGTCCTTTTGGGTTTGGTTCAGACGAGTTTACTTTCCAGCCCGTTTTTTCTGCTATTTGGCTTCGCAATTATACTCGGTCAAATCGTTATGGCTCACTTAGCATTTAATCAGTATAAAAACCTTTCAGTCCAAACCACTAAAGAAAGTACCAAAAATGAAGAAGGAAGAGAAGAACGAGGAAGCGACGGATTCGACGATTGAAGAGACTGCGGTAGACGAGTCGCAGTCTGAAGAACGGGAACTCAATCCAAAGCATCGAACCGTTGCATTATCCAGCTTAGCGGCAGGTTATGCTTTGGCATTAGGTTTTGGAGCCCTTCTCTATTGGGGATCCCAACAAGACCCACAGGTCGTAGTAAACGAAACTATTACCGAAGAGGGCGAAGTCGTTGGTGCTTCTGAGGGAGCAGAGATAGAATCTTCTGTCATTACCTTAACGGGAGGCACTAGCATACCTTGGCCGATCGGCAAACTTTGGGTAGACCCTGGGTACACGGCGATTGATGGAGATGAAGATCTAACCGCATTTGTCGAAACAGTCTCTTTCGTTGATGTTTCTACTCCTGGGCAATACAAAGTTATTTACACTGTCAAAGATCCTAAGTCTGGAGAGGTATCAGATTCAGTGGAGCGATTTGTTACGGTTAACGCAGGTGGCTTTATTGCTGGTGCAAATGTCGCTTATAATGACCGACTTGATGGTGTGATATTGGATGATAAAAGAATAACCGCTGTGATTGGTGACGACGATGATGATATCGTTTATGTGGACAACGATGATCGCCATCTCCGACTCGCAGGGAATGACTTAGGTAACGGAAGGGTAGTCGGAGGAAATGGTGGGAACGGTCGAATACATGGTGGCCGAAATCGCACTGTGATTGAAGACGATGTTGATGTCGGCTTGTTAGATCGTAGATTAGCTAGATTAGACGACAATGAACTTATTATCATCGATGATAATGACGATGACTTAGTGGCCCGATTGGATCGACAGGATATCGGATTGGACCGGGGCGGAAATGATCGGGTTGATGTGGGAAATTTTGTTCCCGATGCTCGCCGCGGAAATTTTAATGATGAAGAACTGGGTGCCGTGGGAGAATTTGATAAAGATGGTGCCGGTTTTGGAAAGGGCTCGATGCCTGGAGTAGGGAAAGGGTCTGAGGTTTTTGCATACAACTTTCCTTCACAGGGTGTAGGGGCAGGAATTGGAAGTCCAGCCGTGGGAGCTGCAGCTGGATTTGCTGGGCTTGGAGCAGGAATTGGGCAGGCGGTAATGAATGGTGAAGCAGTTCCCGCATTGGGAGGAATCGGAACCTACACGCCCGCTGCACCCAGTCAACCGGAAGGTCCTGATTCAGATAACGATGGAATTTCGGATGCAATGGAATCTACTTTTCGGACGAACCCTCAATCCAATGATACGGATAAGGATGGGGTAAGTGATGCGGATGAGGTCAAGGGAATGTCCAATCCGCGTGATCCCCGTAGTAAACCGGGCACACCTGCTCCCGGTGCTGACAGTGATCAGGACGGAGTCCCCGCCTCACTGGAAGCTCTTTACGGTCTGGACCCATCCAATTCGGACAGTGATGGCGATGGATTTACTGACGGAGAGGAAATCTCTGCGATGACTAGTCCCACAAACCCGGCCAGCAACCCTGGTGAAATGGGGGGGCCAGCTCTTGCAGTTGCACCCGGAGTCGCGGGTGGAGTGGCCGGATTGGTCGGAGGTGCCGGAGCCGGTGCAGCAGCCGGTCTGGTTTCAGGTAGGGTCACTCATCCTCTCGGATTGGGAGTGGCAGATGTCGGCGTCGGGGTTGGAATCGGTATTAACGATGGCGACGGAGTTGGACGCGACGATTGGGATTACGATCACCTTCCCAAAGACGGAAATCTTTACATTATGATGCATGTGGATGGAAGTGGCTCAATTCTAAGCACAAGAAAGGCGTTGGACGAGATGAAAGATACTCTTCTTAAAAATGCCTTACTTCCTTATTACAAGAACGACGAAGATCTTTACAATCGCCGGGTACTCGTGGTGGATGGTGAAGGAGAACGCACACTTAAATTCTTTGCAGATGCGGCAAAGAAAGAAAATGTGTTAGCACTTGTCTTCCAAGATGAAGCCCAACCCGCATATCACCTTCCCAATTTCAATCGTAAACCAGAAGATCACTACATGGACGATTTGAATGATCTTAAAAAAGGGTTAAACGGATACGGTGGACTGTACCGTGGAATCATGTTCCAAGTCGACCGAGGGAAGACTTTTGCCAAATCATTTAAGGAATTTGTGGAAAACGCCTGGCGTGGAGATGGTTATCTTTCCGGTGCAGGTGAAAACTTGAAGCCGTACTACTGGCAGGAAAATGGTGACAATATTCGCAACCGTGATGGGATTGTATTCAGTGACGAATATCATGTAAATTCGGAAGGTGATCCCGCTTATTACATGAATTTGATCATGGAAGCATCCCGTAAAATTGGTTTGGATCTTGGGAAATACGGCGGAGGACAGGAAGATGGTCGCTATAATGCAAAACTAAGCGGTAATTCTTCCAGCACTTCTTCTTTGAACGAAATGTGTCCCATCAAAAAGGACCGCAAGGCAAACCCATCAATAACTGCGAAGAGTGCTAATGGTAAGACAGTCGCGTTTTGCTGCAAGGGTTGTAAAAATAAATATGCATCGGCTGATTGATCTTCACAATCTCTGAGCTCTCCTTTTTACTTCTCCTATAAAAAGGGAGCATACATTTTTTACTAGGAGAAGTTTGGTATGAGTACCAAGACCATACTTTCTCTTGTTCTTTCTTCGACCCTTGGGTTGGCGTTAATCGGTAATCTCATTGCCGGGAACCTGATTCTCTCTTCTGTTCTAGTCTTCACTGGTCTTGGTACCGGGATTCTGTGCCATCTTGCTTTTTTTGAAGAGAAGAAAAAAAAACCGCAGGGTACTGGCCCGATTCCCTGGCTCAACTTAGGAATGTCCTATTGTTTACTTCTTCTCAGTTTGGGAGCTTTTCTTTTTCTTCTGATTTCTCCTTCTGAGTCTCGCCAGACAACTATCGCCAAAGCGGGTCAAGTGGCAGGAAACGAAACGGAGGGTTCCACCGTTCCCCAAAGTGAGCGTACGGATGTGGAATCCGGCGGTGAACGTGCCCGTTTAGGCAGCAGTGGACGAGGGGAGGGTTTGGACGCACTTGGAGGTGCGAACGAGGACAATCAAAATGCCATGCGTGAAGCACAGGTTTTTAATCCGGCAATTGCAGGAGCAGATGACGGTGTTTCTGATCAGACCAAAATATCTTCTCAAAATATGGAGGAGAACATAGAACCGGGTGAGTTCGATCAAGGATTGGTCGACTCAAAAGATTTACTTCTCTCCCGGATTGGAATGGATGAAGAGAATAAAGATATTGGTGATCCTAATGCTTTGATTTTCGAAGAAAATGAAGATGATGCCCTTGCATTTGATTCGACAGTATTTAACGGGGCGGAAGACCCCAATGAAATTATTTCCAAAGCGAAAGGAGACAAAATAACTAATCTACGGGCTGCGGTAAACTCACTGGGAGTTTCCGTACCGAAGTCAATGAGCGGGCGATGCGACAAAGTGGGTCGGGTGGCAAGACTTGCCCGGGGAGGAGTGAAGAATCCGGATCGGGTTGAAACTTCTGTGATTAAGGCACTGAACTGGTTGAATCAGGATCAAAATGCAGACGGGTCTTGGGGGAATAATGCGAAAGGAGCGATGACTGGATTTGCCCTTCTTTGTTATTTGGGACATTGTGAACTGACTGACTCTCCCGAATATGGGGAGGCGGTAGCGAAGGGGATTAAGTATCTGGTTGAACTTGGTGATGAAAAGGATGGCTGGCTTTACATTACCAACAATAAACACGGATCCGCCTACGCGCATGGCATTGCAACCTACGCCCTTGCGGAAGCTTATGGCATGACTGAGAAGGATTTCATACTCCCGATCTTGCAAAAAGCAATCCATCGAATTGTCGCCGGACAAAAACAGGATGGCGGATGGGTCTACATGGAAGAAAGGCCCGGTGTGGATAATCTACGATTCGTAGATTTTGGAAAAAATGAAAAACAATCGAGCGATACATCCGTGAGTGGTTGGCAATTCCAGGCCTTAAAGGCGGCGTATAATACGGGAGCAATTTTCCCTGGTATTGAACCTGCATTGGAAGCTTCGGTCAAAAATTTTTATCGGGTCTATTCCTCTGGAAATGGAGGGTTTGGGTATCGTAAGGCATCCGATGCAAAGAGTATAAAACACAAGCTAACCGGAGTGGGTTCGCTTGGTCTTCAATCATGGAAGCATGGGCATCCTTCCGAAGAGGAAAAGAGGGCAACTTTAAAAAAGGCAATGGAACATATCTTGAAGAATAACTTGGCAATGGATTATACGAGTGCGGATGCAAATTTATATTCCTGGTATTATGATGCCCAGGCCCTTTTTAATTATGGGGGAGCCTATTGGACTGCCTGGAATCGAAAGATGGAACCCATGTTGCTCAATTCTCAACTCGCAGACGGAAGTTGGCCTAAAGAGGGTGGGGGAAAGACTTCAAGTCAGGGTGGACAGGATGCAGAAGTCTATCGCACTACTCTTTGCACATTGATGCTCGAAGTTTATTATCGTTACGTCTATTGACGATTTTTAATTTTTTTTTAGTATGAAACTAGGCTTATGAAGTTTCTTCCAATCGTTTTCTTCTTTTTCTCTTTCTTTTTATGGGGAGAAGATTTCATGATTAAAAAGGCAGGGAATTTAAAGGGGATTCTTAATGCCAAAGGAGATGCTTGGATCGAGGTTAAGGAGGACAAAGGTTTGCTCGAACGTTATCTAGCACCGTGGCAGGGAGGTTCGCCTGCTCGAGGGGGCGGTTTTGATTTAAAGACGCTTGGTGTTTTTAAAGAACTCGTGGTCGGAAACCGGGTACGATTGGATTGGTTTTGGGATGGTCATCTAAGAGTTCGTTCAATCAAAATTATCAATCCATTTAAAAGAAATGGGGTTATGAACGGCATTCTTGTTCAAAAAGGAGACAGATGGATTGACGTGGAAAGTGAGGATAGTTTTTTACCCTGGCGGTTTTATCCAAAATGGGTTGGTGGTATGCCTGAATCTGGTGGTGGGTATAATCCGACCACCTTGGCATTCTTTGATAAGTTTGATGTGAACGAGCCAGTTCGTATCGTTTGGAGTTATGACCACCGTCCCCGAATCGAGCGATTTATAGAACAAGAAATAGAGGATGTATTTGTACCTTTTTATGAAGGCAAAACAATTCCTGTCGGTGTAATTAATTCACAATCAGTTCGTCCCTCGGTTAATCCATTTGACCAAGCGGTCCCGGCACCCCAAGCCAATCCATTTGATCAAGCGGTTCCGGCACCTCAAGCCAACCCATTTGATCAAGTGCCTAACTCCAGCCCTTTTAACCCCTTCGATTCACCAAGTTTACCTTCGAGTAATCCGTTTGATGAGACGGGCAATAGTAAGCAACAACCTAAATCGCCCTTGAGTAATAACCCATTCGATAATGTTCCTGCCCCAGCGGGGAAGCAATCCAATCCCTTTGAAAATGTTCCCTTACCGGGAAACCCATTTGATGCTTTGCCTAAGAACTAAATTCTTACCGTAAAAATGGGTTTGAATTGAAAGTTGAATTCTCGTTTTTAATGGTAATTTGGGAACCATTGGAAAGGAGCCAATTTGCTTCGCTGGTCATGCCTTTCTGCCACATTCTCTTTAACTTCGTTCTTTTCCGATCAATTCTTTCGTCGAGAGGAATGATATCATTGGATTGTTTGCTAGACCACAGAATGTCAATAATAACACCCCTTGAATCCAACCCCACAATCTCAACTGCTGCTCCCTGTTTTTCGAATTGAGATAACATCTCAGGATCTAAAGTAGTGTCAATGGCAAGCAAGGTTTCATTCGCCAAATTCATCGCATCAAAGACAAAATCTTCGTATGTTGCGTTGAAGCGAGCATTAAGAAGGAAGCCGTCCATATTTCGGATGGCGATTGCCTGAATATGTGAGGACCAAATGGGAGTAATTTCATTTCCTCTTTCGTCAATTGCACAAACTAAAGCCGGTGCATTATTTGGGTTTCGGTAGGAAGGAATCTCCAATATCTTTTTTGCTGCTTCATCAATTGCTCGTGAAAACCCGTCTGAACTAGCCGGGTGAACGGTATCCAATCTTTTATTATCCGGCATGTTAACAATTAAAGCATGAGTTTGTGGATAGTAGGTGTATTGTTCCGCTGAAAGCACGCCATTTTCATTAAAACTACCTTCTTCCCGAAGGAGTTCATCTAAAGTTAGTATTTTACCTCTAGGGTGGAAATAGGAGCGGTATGGACCGACTGGTTTACCATCTGAGAAAGAAGCATCGAGACGAAGATGATTGGTTACTTCCAATTCACCAGGATCCATTCCTTTATCGTTTAATTGATCGTGGTAACGATTTACATCACTCGGAGAACTAGGATAATACAGTTTGAAAGTGCCATCTAATTCTCCATTACTATACGATTTTTCATAGACCAATTCTCCGGTCTTTCCGTACGCGATAAATAAACCGTTTCGTTTCCCTTTTTTGAATGCCCCGCTTACTAATTCTAAGCCATTTTCTTGCCAGAAAGTAAAGTTTCCATCCTTTAACCCATTTACAAAACCAATTTTGAAGTGATCGTTTCCATCTGGGTAATGGTCGACAATAAAAGCTCGTTTAGTGCTCCCGAAAGGTTTCTCACTACCTAACTGGTACAGGATTTGTGTTCCATTCTCATCCCTCCTGTATTCAACATCATCGGGGTGAAGTTCTTTATCTGAGCATGCAGCAAGCAAAAAGAAAAATACTAAATAAGCGGTCCGGTAGAATTTTCTAAATGTATGATTGAATTGAATGCTCATGAGATAACATAATATCTACAAGTTAATAACAGTCGCAAGGAAAACTTATTGAGTCCTTGTTCGAACTTGTTGGGCAATTTCAAGGACATCGCTCGCCGGTAAAGTGACAATTTCTGATGGTCTGCCACCGACCATTTTATATACCACTACTCCCAACCATTTTCCACTCTGGTCAAAAACTGGAGTACCTGGGCTAGTATTTTCGATTACAAAGTACTTGCGTGGTTTTTGTATGACTGCATTTACCCAACCTCGTTGAAGGGTGGATTGTCGATAAAGAGTCTGTCTTAACTTTCCAATTGAAACTACCTCGTCTAAAATTAATGGATCGGCCTTTTGTTTTGCTTGGGATGGAACTTTCGAAAAAATAACCTCTTTATATTCATCCTTTCTCTCCTTAATCGGAAGGACATAAGCGAGGTCGAGGTCTACATCTTTTAATAGAAGCTTGGCGGGTACCTCGGTCCCGTCCTGCATTAAAAGCATCACTTCCGTGTAGTTTACATTCACGGATGCACCAGGGGTGCGGATTCGCGAAAGAATATTGGCAGTCGGGTCGACTTTATTCAGAGAGAGCACGGTAAGACCATCCTCTGCAATAATGGTTCCGAGTGCTTCCAGTTTTTGTTCTTGGGGAGGAAGGCTTCTTCCCCCCGCACTAATTTCCAATTTTACCGTTACTGAAACCCAGGTAACGCAATTCGCATTTTCCTTGAGCAATTTTCTCCACAGTATTTCCGGTTTTTTTCCCAATGCTTGAAATGAAACTCCAAGAAAAAGAGCGAGTGTGAAAAGTACGAGTTTTTTCATATAAGTTTTGTCAGACTCCGTTTACGTGTTATCCCAATCGGGTTCAAGTTCAAGAAACAGGGTATGAATGCCTCTTTTCACAAAGAATATAATTCGTTTCTCTTCGTTTTTGATCCATTGATTCATTTTCTTTTCGAACAAATCAACCTCACTCATACTCTCTCCATTAATATTGAGAACTAAATCGCCCTGTCTCAGACCAGCAAGAGATGCCCAACCTGCAGGTTCCACATTCTCGACCACCAATCCGGGTTCCTTTTCCTTGAGCCTTTTGCTTACTCGGTCACCAAATGATAATTCACGAACTGTAAACTCGAAGGTCTCTTCTTCATAATCCGGTAGTTCATTGGAAGGATCCGGGCGTTTTTCCAAAGTAACATTAAGGTCAAGTTTTTTTCCGTCGCGCATTCCGGAAAATAGGGCAAGTGAGCCAGGTTTATATTCTTTGATCATATTTCCAAAAACTTCTGCATCTTCAGTTCGGTAAGCTTGGATAATCTGCCCATCAATTCGAAACAGAAGATCTCCCGCTTGCATGCCAGCTTTTTGGGAAGGTGTTCTGGGGTAGACTTGTGCAATTCTAACTCCTCTTGTTGTTTTAGGCATATTAAGGGCTTCAGCAAGTTCACGGGTTAATACTTGTGTGGATACCCCTAACCATGGTTTCCAAGCCTGAACTGGGCGATTTTCTTCCGCTTCCGGTCCAATCTTAACTACCGTTAACAACTTGGCCATGTCTCGTTCAAAACTGACCAGAGTAGAAACCGGTTCATTTTTCCCTTCGGTTATTTTTTTGGATAGGCGAACCAGATCTGCTATACCAGTTACCGGACTTCCGTTTATTCCAGTGATCACATCCCCGCGGTTTAGGCTAGGTTTTGCACTGTTGGAAGGCCCTCCCCGGCCAACCGAGTGAACCTGTGCACCCTTCTTCGATGAGCGCCGTGCTTCAAGTGATGACATTAAGGTGAAGTCCCGAATGGTAATACCCCAACTTTTCAATTCTCTTTCTTTGGCAAATGCAGATTCGCGAGTGGCCGTAGTCAGTACCCATGACATCTTTTTATTTTTCCTAAGCCCCGTTATCTTCAACTTCTTACCAACCTTCATTCCATAGGATAATTGATTGAAAAGAGGAAGGTCCTCTGCAATTCGAGCCATGACTGTACGACCGTCGTAAGTTTTGATTAAATCCCCGGGTTTCAAGCCGGCATCCTCAGCAGGGGATTCTTCAATAATACCAGCAACTAATATTCCCTTCTCATTGGGATTCAGTACGGGTTGACATTCCAGTCCAGTCCAACAACGGGAAATAAATCCGTTCTCGGCTAATTCTTTGGAAACGGTGCGTGCTAAGTTGGACGGAATCGCTCCGCCCAAGCTACCAATTCCGACTTCGTTAATACCAATAATATATCCCTTTTCATCGACAAGTGGTCCCCCGCTGTTTCCAGGGAAAATGACTGCATCATGCCCCAACCAGCGCACTAATTCCCCCACATTCTCTCCATCCAGCCTAAAAGAACCCTTATTGGGAGAAATGAGTGCGACATTGGAAACGATGCCACGGGTTACGGATTGGGAAAGTCCTGCCGGGCTTCCCATTGCAAAGCATACATCTCCAATCTCCACCTTATCCGAGTCTGCAAAATTGGCCACAGTGAGAGGTTTACTATTTGCAGGGCGATCCTCCATTCTTAGAAGTAGTACTGCAAGGTCAGTCATCGGATCTGCACCTAATAAATCGGCCATAACTTCCTCGCCGTTATGTAGCCTGCAGGTGATTCTGGTTGCTTTGCCCGCCACATGGTGGTTAGTCACCACGCGTCCATCCTTGGAAATAATGACTCCACTCCCTGTTGCCCGTGATTTCATCATCCTTCCACTCGAACCCTGTTCTGAAACCACTTCGATTCGAACAATTGCGGGGTACACATTTTCCACTGCTTCAGCGAGGGGCAGGGTGGGGGCGTTTTGAGTTTCTGCCCATGAATAGGAATTCAATAGTAAGCAAAAAAGTAGTATGTTTCGGTATGTATTGAGCATAATGGAATAATGTTTAAGCGTAACGGAGTAGTTCTTTCGTTTGACTACGAACTCGACATCATTCAATTGATGTCTATCCTTGAGTAAAGGCTCAAGCAAGAAAACAAAAGGAAAAGATACATGAAAGACAGTTCAAGTGCCTCACCAATTCTTTCCGACAGGCAACGGAAGTTTCTAGGGTTCGTGGCTTGTTTTGCCGGTGCATTATTACTGGGATGTTTACTGGCCTCAGTCATTTTGATATTGAATCGTGCCTTTGACTTGTTTGGCGGGGTCATCTGGTCATTGGCAATCTCGGGTATGCTCGCCATTTTGCTTCGCCCGATCGTGACCTTTTTAGAGGAGAAGATTAAACTGGGTCGTTTTTCCTCCATACTCTTACTTTACATACTAGTAATAACATCGGCTGGTTCTGCGACTTGGTTACTAGGAGGGAAAATAATTTTTCAAACCAAAGAATTTTTGGGAACCGCAGCAGATTGGCCAGATCAACTCGAGGAAAAAGCGAAGGACTCACTTCCACCTGAAACTTGGGAGTCGATTTCCGGGCAGGTGGAATCTTTCAAAGAATACTGGAAAGGAATTGTAGGAGAAGAGACTAACAGCATTCTGGTTTTACCCCCCCCTGAGCAGGAGATTTATGATACCCTTGGAACTGATCAAAGGGAAACTTTTCGCTTACTTGATTCGGAGGAAAAGCATGTCTTTTTTGCAATTGAAGAAAAAGTCGAGCAAATCGAATACTTGGATCGCAAGGCAAGCGAGATTCACAACCGTGCGATGGAGACAATGGAAAAGCAGGGTGGTGAAATAGCTGAAAAGTCGGCGGCTGTTATTCAGTCAGCTTGGAGTGGATTGCTCGGATTCTTTGCCCAAATGACTTACCTTGCCGTTATTCCTATCTATCTTTTTTATTTTCTTAGCTCCAATCGTAATCTAATTGATGAATTAGACCGGGAATTAAGCTTTCTTTCTGATTCAGTAAGAGAGGATGTGCTTTTCTTAATCCGGGAATTTGTAAGTATACTGGTTTCCTTCTTTCGTGGACAACTTATGATTGGACTGCTTATGGGGGTCGGATATGCAATCGGGTTTAGCATTAGCGGATTAAAATTTGGGATTACTCTAGGACTACTCTTTGGTTTGTTAAATATAGTACCCTATCTTGGATCGATTGTCGGAATTATCACCGCGCTTTTGGTTGCTTATTTGCAACCAGAGGGAATTGCAGAGACCGGCGAATGGAATGTTTTGATTGGGTGTGGTATATCTTTTGTGATCGTCCAGGTAATCGAGAGCTATTACCTGACACCCAAAATAATGGGACAGCAAACTGGTCTTCATCCCGTTGTGGTTATGGTCTCAATCTTTTTCTGGGGTACTGCCTTAGGAGGTATTCTAGGCATGATATTCGGTATCCCACTGACCGCATTTATTATTGTTGCTTGGCGGTTATTGTGCAGAAAATATTTTAATCGTTCTTTTTGTTAAGGTTTACCTGGGGGACGAACCGGTTAGATCGCTTCACATGATTCTTTTTATTATTGATACACCAGTTTGACATGCCATTTGACAAATTCGTTAAAAGTTTCCAAAAGGTACTAAAATAAGGGTCACTTAGACAGTAAACTAGGTTAGTTCGAGTTCTGTTATTTAAATTACCTAACTAGAAGTTAAAAAAGGTCTGAAGTGGGTGGTTTCTGATTGGCAGAAAAGCGATAAAATTTTTTGATAGAAATCAATTATAATACTATGAAAACCATCTACTTCTTTTTTCTACCCTTCGTCATTCTATACTCCGTTTTAGGGGCCAGGGAAAAATCTCAATCTCTTTTTAACGGAAAAGATTTAACTGGCTGGACGATGGATATTCCGGCCTGTGATAAAAAACCGGATTTGCCAAAACCATTTATTGTTCGGGATGGTATGCTGGTGAGTCTAGGGAAGCCATTTGGGCATTTGCTGACCGAAAAGGAGTTTGAGAATTATCGATTGATTGCGGAGTATCGTTTTGCCGGTAAACCCGGAAACTGTGGCGTTTTGGTCCATGCATCAAAACTGCGAAACTTGTACAAAATGTATCCCCAATCAATTGAGGTACAGATGAACCATACTCATGCGGGAGATTTTTGGTGTATCGTGCAAAATATTGAAGTTCCCAATATGATAACAAGGAGAGGGGCCAAGGAGAAATGGGGAATTACCGAGGGAAAAGCCCGACGAATTCTTAATTTGACTGACGGATCCGAAAATCCGGTTGGGGAATGGAATCGAATGCAGATTGAGTGTTTGGGGGATGAAGTAAAAGTCTGGGTAAATAGTGAACTGGTAAACCATGGTCATTCCTGCACTGCGAAGAGGGGAAAACTTTCCATTCAGGCAGAAGGTTCAGAAGTGGAATTTCGCCGACTCGATCTGACTACAATTCAAAAACTTAGTAAGTAACAAGGAATTAAACTATGACTTTAATTTACCTTGTTATGGCACTTGCACCGGCTCTCGCCATTGCACTTTATATTTACTGGAAAGATAAGCATGAAAAGGAACCCGTGGGTGTTTTAGTCATGTGCTTTATCCTAGGGGTCTTAATTTGTTTTCCTGCAGGCTTTTGGAATTCAGGGGTATTTGAAATATTCAAGTTCGACTTGGCGGACAAAAATAATGACATGCTGGTGTCTTTTTTTATGGCTTTCTTTGTGGTTGGACTGGGGGAGGAGTTGTTGAAATATTTAGTGGTGGTTTTGTATGCTTTTCGAAAGCCAAGCTTTAATGAACCCTTTGACGGAATTGTATATGCGGTAATGGTCAGTCTTGGATTTGCCGCGTTTGAAAATGTTATTTATGTGATGGAAGGGGGATTGGGGGTGGCAATTATGCGGATGTTTACTGCTGTTCCCATGCATGCAGCTTTTGCGGTGATCATGGGATACTACATCGGATTATCTAAATATTACAAGGGGAACGCCCGAACTGAAAAGAGTCTCAAAGGATTATTGTATGCTGTCCTGCTCCACGGCTTTTATGATTTTGTTCTATTCCAGGATGATATACCGCTGTTAAAACTTTTGATCTTCCCGATAATTGTATGGGCATTTTTCCTATGTCGGAAAGCGATGAAAAAACACTTGGATGTTTCTCCATTTCATCCTGATAGGAAGTAGGGGTTTGAAAATGTGCGCAAGATTGCCTTGAAACCATTTCATTCTTGGATGATGGATAGGGGAAAACAATTACTATTTAATGGCTACAAAGGATAAAGATTTTGTTCATTTACATGTCCACTCGGATTTCAGTCTGCTGGATGGATGTTGTCGGATGGATCGTTTAATGGGGAGAGCACAGGAACTGGGGCAGTCCGCCATGGCACTTACTGACCATGGGAACTTATTTGGTACGATTTCGTTTATTAAACAGGCTGAAAAACATGGGATTAAACCAATCGTTGGTTGTGAAGGTTACATGGTAACGGATCATAAAAACGATGAGAAACCCGGAAGAGAAAATCATAAATCGTACCACATCGGTATGTTGGCGAAGAATTATGAGGGCTATCAAAATCTATCTAAGGTCGTATCAGATGCCCATGTGGACGGATTTTATTACCGGCCACGAACGGATTTGGAAACCTTGGCGGAACATTCGAAAGGCTTGATCGGGTTTACCGGTTGCATGCAGGGTTGGGTGCCCCAATTAATTCTGCGGGGAAAAGAGGACGAGGCAGAAAAAGCGATGGGGCAGATGATCGATATTTTTGGAAAAGAAAATTACTTCGTTGAGCTCCATAATCACGGGATTGAAGAACAGGCTCAACTTGTGCCTGTATTATTAAAATTTGCCAAAAAGTTTGATTTAAAGGTAATCGCATCCAATGATGTGCATTATGTGAAAGAGGAGGACTGGGCTCCCCATGATGCTCTGCTTTGTATACAGACCGGTTCCAAGATCGACGACGAGAATAGGATGCGGTACGATGCGAAACAGTTTTATTTGAAGTCGAGGGAGCAGATGGAGGAGTTATTTAGAGAGGCTCCTGAGTCAATTACCAATACATTTGCCGTGGCGGAAATGTGTGAACTTAAGCTGCCCTTTGGGGAGAATCATTACCCGGTCTTTACTTTACCACCCGAGATTAATACCAAGGAGGTGGATAATGTGAAATACCTGAAACTTCTTTGTATTGAGGGATTAAAGGGGAGGTATGAAAAAGAGTACCTGGCTGAGGAACTTCGCGGGGAAGATACCGATGAAAAAGTACGCGAGCTCAGTGAGCGGGTGGATTATGAATTGAGCGTGATTACCAAGACTGGTTTTAATGACTACTTTTTGATCGTTGCCGATTTTATGGGATGGGCAAGGGACCAGGATATCCCGGTAGGTCCGGGAAGAGGATCGGGAGCGGGTTGCCTGGTGGCCTATGTTTTAGGAATTACTGATATTGATCCCTTACGATTTGGTTTATTATTTGAACGATTTTTAAATCCAGAACGGGTCTCACCCCCGGATTTTGATATCGATTTTTGTATGAGACGGCGGGGTGAGGTGATTGAATATGTCCGTGAAAAATATGGTCGCGATTGTGTGGCCAACATTATTACTTTTGGCACTTTTGGCGCAAAAATGGTGGTGAGAGATGTGGCCCGTGTGCGCGATGTACCCTATGCAGAGGCAGATAAACTGGCGAAAATGGTGCCCGATGATTTAAATATCAGTTTGGAGCAGGCCCTGGAAAAGAGTCCTGAGTTTCGACAGGAGTGTGAAACGAATCCAATTGCCAAGCAGATTATCGAGACGGGAAAAGTGATTGAAGGAATGGTGCGCAATGTGGGAACTCATGCGGCGGGAGTTATTATTGCTGACCGTCCATTACGGGAATTAGTTCCTTTAACCAGTCAGGATGGAGTTTTGACTACCCAATTCCCCAAAGACCCAGTGGAGGATTTGGGATTGCTCAAAATGGATTTTCTTGGGTTAAAAACTTTGACTGTTATTGCGGCGGCAGAGAAACATATTCGCGAAAAAGAAGGATTTGAAAAATTTCGGGTGGCCGATGTATCGCTTGAAGATGAAAAGACATTCGAAATATTAAACGAAGCCCGAACAATTGGGGTCTTTCAATTGGAATCAGATGGAATGCGTCGTTTGTGCAGGCAGATGAATATCTCCAATGTGGATGAGATTATTGCATTGATCGCACTTTACCGCCCTGGTCCGATGGAGTGGATTCCGGATTATATTAAAGGCAAGGAAGATCCCTCGACGATTAAATTCCCACATCCTTTATTGGAAGAGGTCTGTGAGGAAACCTATGGAGTGATGGTCTATCAGGAGCAAGTAATGGAGGCAGCCCGTCGAGTCGCGGGATATTCATTGGGTGGGGCAGATATTCTACGTCGGGCGATGGGAAAGAAGAAGCCCGAAGAGATGGCCAAGCAAAGAGAGATATTTGTAACTGGTGCAAAAGAGACGAACGAGATTGCCGAAAAGAAGGCCAATGAAATTTTTGATATTCTCGAAAAATTTGCCGGGTACGGTTTTAATAAATCCCACTCGGCTGCCTATGGAATTATCAGCTATCAAACGGGTTATCTGAAGGCTAATTTCCCCGTTCATTTTATGGCAGGTGTCCTCTCCTGTGAATTGGGTAATTCTGATAAACTATCCCATTTTATAGGCGAGTGTACCGAGATGAAAATCTTGGTCTTGGGACCGGATGTAAATGAATCAGGGGAGAATTTTACTCCAGTCGAGGGAGAAGAAGATAAAGCGGATTCAATTCGATTTGGTTTGGCCGCGGTCAAAGGAGTAGGGGATGCCCCGTCTGGTGTGATAGTAGAGGAGCGAAAAAATGGTCCCTATCTTAATTTCTCTGATTTCGTTGAACGAGTGGAAGGGAAAGCGGTAAATAAAAGAGTGCTTGAAAATTTGATCAAGGCGGGGGGATTTGATTCCTTGGAGGATAGCCGCTCCGAATTACTTGCCGACTTAGACCGGGCGATGGGGGAGGCCCAATTGCGGAGGAAAGATAGGGAAGCGGGCCAAGTTAATTTATTTGATATGATGGGGGACGATTCCAGTGGGGGGAACTCGGCTGAAAACGGCGGATTTGCCCCGATTACGGATCGGCCTTCGGTTCCGAAAATGGATGAGTTGGAAAAATTGGGCTATGAAAGGGCATTACTCGGATTTTTTCTTTCAGGTCATCCAGTTGATACTCTTGGTGGATTAGGACCTTTGTTAGACGACATTACTTCTGATCAATTAGATAATTTGGAAAGTAAGCGATCTTTTCGTTTATGCGGAGTATTATCTGAAATCGAACGACGATATACCAAAAAAGATGCCAAGCCCTGGGCCCGATTTACTTTAATTGCAAAAGAAAAGGACTTTTCAATCCCCATGTTCCCGGAGGCTTTTGAGCAATATGGCTTACATTTGGAAGAGGGGAAAATTGTCGTGATGGAGGGAGTTGCATCGAAAAAAGACGGTGAGTTACGAACCAATGTGACCAATGTAAGACCGGTTGAGGATGCGATTTCGTCGCTAACCGAGGAAGTTACTTGGTTATTGGACCCGGAGCATAGAGGGGCAGAACAATTTACAAAGGACATGTTTGCCCTGGGAGAGAAGGGAGAAGGAGGGACTTTGATTCGCCTTGCGTACGCACGAAATGGTGAGGACGAAGGTCTTGTGGTGGAAACCGATAGTCGATTTTCAATGCGTTTTTCCTCTTCGATTTTTAAGGATTGGCGTAAGCATGAATGCGTCAAGGGGGCACGGGTGCTCATACGAACTCCGGAACCCCCTCAAGAAAGAAAGTATGGAAAGAAAAATTTTTAAGCTATCTTCCGCCTTGACCTGTGGGCGTGAATCTTTACTTTAAACCTTTCTTATATGACAATTGAAATTAAATTACGTAAAGGCGAGCCTATCGATCGGGCAATTCGTCGTTTAAAAAAGCGCCTCGACCGTGAAGGTACAATACGAGATGTGCGTGACAAGCGTTACTTTGCAAAACCTTCCGATAAAAAAAGAGAAGCCCGAAAGGTGGCAGCTTTTACCCAGATGCTTCGTACTCGTTACGAGAAAATGTAGTTTCAAGGGAATCCTAATTGGATTTCTTGGTAAAAGTTAATTGAGGGGAGATCAAAAAATAAGATGTCCCAATTAAATAATAGAATAACTCCGAGTCTTCGTGCGGAGTGGAAGTTATTTGATCAGGAAAATTCTTCTTCGATTGAGTACCTTATTCTTTGTGAAAAAATGATCTCAGTTGGTGAGTTTTTGTTAGCCCATGATGTCGCAAAAGCAGGTCTGAGTATTCACAAAAATGACCGGAAGTTATGTCAGCGAGCTGCTCATGCATTAAGCAAGGCAGGGTCTCCCAAACTTGCCTCTAAATTGCTAGAGGAGTTAGTTGGCGGAGGAGACAGGGGGGTTGAAACACATAGCTTATTAGCCAGTGCCTACAAAGATTTGTGGGAGCAGGCAACCGATTCAGAATCCAAAAAGCAGTATGCAGAACTTGCAATTGCTCGATACGAGGAGGGCTTTTCCACCAATAGCTTTGATAATCTAAGGACAAGTCAGAGACAGGATTTGGAAACCCAATATTACCCCTGCATCAATATTTCATTTATGCATTTTTTCTCCGGTAATGATGAGGCTGGAAAAGAATATGCAGAGAAAGCCTGGAAGATATGTGAAAAATTAAAGGCCGATGGAAAACATGATTATTGGATTCAAGCCACTGAGGCAGAAGCACTTTTACTACTAGGCTCGGTGGACGATGCGGTTTTTTCTTATACTGAGGCAGTGAAAATGACCGATGTTAAGCCTTCCTGGATTGCCAGCACTCGTAAACAGGCACTTCAAATTGCAAGTGCCTACGACGAGGAAGAGATCAGGCAGAAAATACAGAACGCATTCCCCACATTAGGAATTGTGGCATTTTCTGGACATGTCTTGGACCGTCCTGGTTCAATTCCTCGTTTTCCACCCGAAGCAGAAGAAATTGCGAAAAAAGAAATTGTGGAATCCTTGGAAGAAATGGAGGCAAATTGTGGTTTTAGTTCTGCAGCTTGTGGTACAGATATCTTATTTCTTGAGACAATGAATGAGAGAGGTGGGGAAACACATATTTTTTTACCCTTTGCAAAGGAAGAATTTATTGAGACGAGTGTGAGACGGGCGGGGGGGAATTGGGTTGCTCGATTTGAAAGTGTTCTTGATCAGGCGACCTCCATTCATTTTGTGACCAAGGATGGATACAATGGGGAGGACACTCTGTATTCTTTCTGTAATGATGTGCTACTTGGATTTGCTGCGATGCGAGGCCGTGGATTGGATGAAGATCCCAAGTTGCTCGTATTTTGGGATGGCCAGCCCGGCGCGGAAGGAGGAACTGGAGAATTGGTGAAAAAATGGCAAAAGAATTTTAATGACCCTGTTATTATTGATGCAAATCGAGTGTTAGATGCAACTCCTGTAGCAAACGAGTTACCCTCTCACGGCGGAGAGACAAATCCGACATTCCTAATGGGGGGGGATGCTTCCTCAGTATTACCGCGTACAATCAAGACTATGCTTTTTGCAGATGTGGAAGGTTTTTCCCGTTTAGACGAAAGTAAAACTCCGTACTTTGTGGAAAAATTCCTGGGAGGGATATCCAGTATTATTGAACGACTTTCTGTACCTCCTGCCTTCGTGAATACTTGGGGAGATAGTTTTTTCGCAGTTTTTGATAAATTAGAAGACGGGGTTGAATTGGCTCTTGAATTACGAGATTATTTTTCTAAAGGAGACTGGACTCAATTGGGAATGATGGAGGGGATGGAGGTTCGCATTTCAATGCATGCAGGACCGGCTTATGAAAAATTTGACCCCATCCTGGGAAAGTTAAATTTTTTCGGAAGTCATGTGAATCAGGCTGCCCGAATTGAACCAATCGTACTGCCGGGTTCTGTCTTTGTTTCCGAAACAGTTGCGGCATTACTTTCTTTTGGACATGACGGATTTGATTTTGAATATGTGGGGAATTTAGAACTCGCCAAAAATTTTGGAAGTTATCCGATTTATATTCTACAACGAACTGGTTATCATTATGATGAATGAGAACTTTTTAAAATGATTTCCTCTGCTGACATACCCGAACCTTTTGAGAGTTACTCAGGGGAAGGACCTTATGTATTTGTGAGTTATGCTCACGCGGACAAGATTCCCGTTTATCAATCTATGCGAGAATTTCGTGATGCTGGGGTTAATATGTGGTATGATGAAGGCATACAACCTGCTGGAGAATGGGTGGAAGAGATTGCCCATGCCATTAAAAAGTCGGCAATATTTGTTGTCTTTGTATCTCCTCGATCCGTTGATTCCCGCTTTGTTAAAAGTGAGGTGGGATATGCCCTGAGTGAAAATAAAGATATTCTCACAATTTATCTCGAACATACCACATTGCCAGCTGGACTATCTCTTTGCTTACAACAATTCCAATCGGTCTTTGTTTCGGAGAAGAATTGGCAGAAAAAAGCCGGCGCAACCTTGTTGGAAAAACTGAATGAAATCCCCAAGTTGGAAAAAGAAACAACTATAGTCGACCGGGGGCCAGTACCAGTAGATCATGGGGCTGAATTGTGGAAGTCCTGGGACCGGGTATGGATGGTCCAATTAAAGAGAGGTCTACAAAATGCTGAATCAAACGGAATACATTCGGAAAATGTGATCTCGAGCAGCCAGACCAATGAGATTAAAAGACCCGTTCAGGAAACGATTCCAGATAAGAGTTCAATTTTAAAGCTTCGCGGTCGTCCAGGTCGTGGGAAGACAAGGCACCCGCTCGCATTTGATGTATCGATTAATGAAGAGAGCCAGGGCCAGACTGACTTTCCCCAAGGGAATCATAATGATTACTATGCGGGAACTTTTTCGTGGATTCCATCCGGTAAGCTATCGATTTGGGTACCCTATGCAGAAGAACAAAGAGTGGTGGAGGTGGAGCACGGTTTTTGGCTCGGGCAATATTTAGTGACTCAGGAGGTTTACACCCAAGTAATGGGAGCCAATCCCAGTTTTACAGATTCTGAAAGTGATTTATCGAATCAATCTTTACCGGTAAATAATGTATCCTGGCTGGATGCAGTTGCATTCTCCAAGGCATTATCAATTTTATCATCTACACAAGGAACCTTGCCCGCGGGGTATGAATATCGCTTACCTTCGGAAGTTGAGTGGGAATATGCCTGCCGTGCGGGGACATCGAGTTCCTATTATTTTGGCGATGAACCTGCCCAATTACATAACCACGCATGGTTTCGTGGAAACAGTGGAAAAAAAATTCATCCAGTTGGATTAAAAAGTCCCAATCCATGGAAATTATTTGATATGTACGGAAATGTTCGTGAATGGGTGGGGAATTCTTTTGTAAATACATTGTTGAATGATAGTGAGCAGGATGAATTTCGTATTAGTCGGGGGGGTGCTTACATGAAAACTGCGGTGGAATGCCAATCATCGACCCGGTCCACAAATTCTTTATACCATCGATTTAGAAATTTAGGGTTCCGGGTTGCTTTGGCTCGTACCAATAATACTTGAAGCAGCGGTATTAATTCATCTGCAATTTTGAGGGATTTCCGTTGCTCTTTTGGGAAAGTAAATTCATTTTCTAGTCTTTTGTGATGAGCGAAGATAAGCCAAATAGTACCCCTCAACAAGATACTCCACTTGATGGAAGCGATCAATTTGCTGTCCGGCAAGCCAAACTTGAACAGATTCGTGAAAACGGGTTTGATCCATTTCGGTCGAATTGGGAACAAACGCATACCTCCACTGAAGCACAATCACTTTTGACTGAAGACATGGAAGAAGGTCCAGAGGTCTCGGTTGCCGGGCGCATAGTGGCATTTCGTTTGATGGGAAAAGCATCCTTTTTAAAAGTCCTCGACCGAGATGGTAAGGTTCAGGCTTATGTGAGAAAAGATGAAATTGGAGAAGAGGAATATGCCACTTTCAAAAAATTGGATTTAGGCGATTTTATTGGTATCCGAGGGAAATTGTTTCGCACTAAGACAGGGGAAGTAACCATCCGTGCACAGGAATATCGCTTGGTTTCAAAAGCCCTTCGTCCACTTCCTGAAAAGTGGCATGGATTAACTGATAATGATCAAATTTATCGTCAACGTTATTTAGATTTAATTGTGAACGATCAATCCCGTGAACGATTTCGTACACGGAGTCAAATTATTCGAGAAATTCGAGAATTCTTTTGGAATCGGGATTTCTTGGAAGTGGAAACTCCGATGTTACAATCAGTTTCTGGTGGAGCAGCAGCCCGACCTTTTCGGACTCATTTTAATGCTCTGGATTGCGATTTTAATATGCGGATTGCCTTGGAACTTCATTTGAAAAGATTGTTAGTAGGTGGCTTCGATCGGGTTTTTGAAGTGGGCAGAGTTTTTCGAAATGAAGGACTTTCGAGGAGGCATAATCCAGAATTTACTATGTTGGAGGCTTATCAGGCTTATACGGATTATCGTGGAATGATGGAATTAACTCAGTCCTTGATCCAACAAGTTGCGGAACGTTCTCTTGGTACTTTGCAGTTGGAGAGAAATGAGGGAGATGTAATTGACCTTTCGGGTAAATGGAGAGAAGCCAAGTACAAAGATTTAATTATCGATGCGGTGGGAAGGGATGACTGGTTTGAATTGCCTAAATCCGCCAAGTTGGAAAAAGCCAAAGAACTTCGAATTGAAGTTGATCCAGAGTTAGAAGATTTTGAAGTTACTAATGATGTGTTCGAAAAAATTATTGAACACACCCTTATACAACCCACTTTTGTGACCCATATCCCCAAAGAACTTTGTCCTTTGGCTAAGATCACCGAAGATGATTCCAGTACCATCGATGTGTTTGAATTATGCATTAATGGCCAGGAGATCGCACCGGCTTATTCTGAACAAAATGATCCTGCCGTTCAGCGTGATGCATTTATGAAACAAGTGGGTGAGGAGACTCAGGAATTAGATGATGATTTTCTTCTGGCTTTAGAACATGGCATGCCACCGGCCGGCGGCATGGGTTTAGGGGTTGATCGATTAGTTATATTTTTGACCAAGGCGGCCAATATTCGGGATACAATTCTTTTCCCTACCCTTCGACCTTTTTAAGCATCTCCGTTCAATTCCCTCACTAATGAAGGTTAAAAACAAGGGAGATCAACAAAAGGTTATAATCAAACCAGTCCTTTGGAGACAGACGGCGTTCACCTTATTTTTGTGTATTACGGCGTTCTTTTTTTCCATGGTAAATTATTTTGGAGTTCTTTTTAGCTGGGTAGCTATGATTGTCTTTTTTATTTTAGCACTGCTCAATCTATTGGATCAACTTTTTCAATGGTCGCGATTATTGATTGATTCGGAGGGTTATTCCTTTCGCGGATGGTGGAGGAAACAGCATTATCGTCATGAAGAAATTGAAAGTTTTGATACTGAAATCTACGCGGCCCGCCCGCTTATTATAGTGAGTCTAAGAAAGAAATCTCAAAAGTTAAGGGGACTCAAAGATGAACCCATTGCATTTCCGTGTACATTTGGAAGACCGGTCGAGGATATACTGAAGGTTTTGCGTGACAACCACGACAAAACACCTCGTGCACTAGTCTAGGGAATTATAATCAGGAAGTTCCTTTTCCTCTTTCGGTTTGTTAATGGCTCCGAAACCGAAAAATCGTAATATTGGCGTGGAGTATGCTAATCCTATAATAATCAATTGGGACACGATGAAGGCCATAAGATAATCAAATGCCTTATCCATAAACCCATAGGAGTGAAGCCCAACACCAAGCATATTGGTTCCGAACCAAGACCAGGAGGTGACCACATTTCCAAAAATTGCAATGCAGGCAAGACCTTTGGTTTTCGCGATCCCAGAAAAGCGGGCATGGAGAAGGAGTGCATTCCAGATTACAATCAATAGGGCACCATTTTCCTTGGCATCCCAACCCCAAAATCTTCCCCATGACTGATCTGCCCAAATTCCCCCAAGAATAGTTCCCACCAGGCTGAATAGTAGTGAGAAACAGGTGATACCGTAAATCATTGAGTCTAAAGTTTTTTTCAACTTTTTTTCCGGTTTTTTGAAAACAAAACAACCGAGGTGATAAAAAACGTAAGCAATCCCAAGAAAACCGGCTAGGTAGGTCGTGGAGTAGCCAATACTTATGCAGACCACATGAGTAGCTAGCCAAAAGTTGGAATCCAGTACTGCGCGCATCATTTCCATCGTGTCACCCGTTGGATTGAGTGATGCATCCAAGCTTAGGCTGTGGGCAATTACCAAGCTGCCAAATCCGATCAGGGCACCCATCGCCGAGGCTATTCCCAGTCGGATATATTTTTCAGTAGCCAGGCAGAGCAGAACGGAAGCCCATCCAATAAAGAGGGCGGAAGAATATAAATTAGTAACCGGGGGGCGACCTTCAATCCACATTCTCGCTACCAATCCAAAAGTATGACAAAAGAATACTATGATGGTTAAATAATATGCTGCATTACGAAGCGATTTAACCATTGCAGAGTCCCCTAGAAGTGCTGCAAAAAACCAGGAGAAGCTGGCAACCAAGAATATCAGACCGTATGCAATTGCGCTTCGGTAAAATGGTTCAAACCCGTTGAAAGTTTTTTCAAAAGAGAGTGTGGATGTGGCTGAACCTGCACGAAGTGTAATTAATTGATACATTTCAGTGACAAGATTATTGAATTTTTCGAAATGGTTACCCTGATACGCGAGTGCAAGCTCCTCGTATTGGAGGATAATTGGATCCACTCCTTCTTTTACTTTAATGGCTTCGGCATACTGGACAGCAAAGAGTGCGGAAGGATTGAGCTTTTCATTCTCTTTGATGTATTCAACTCTTTCCTTGAGAGAAGTTCTGTCCAAAGAAAGGAGTTCTCTTAAAATAAGGGCAAATTGTCCGGGGTCCATATTTTGTTTTTCCCTTGATTCGAGAGGTTCTGCCCCAACAAGAGATTCAGTAACTTTCAACCATTTTCCATCACCCTCTGAAATGATGGGTGGTATGGGAAGAAATTCAGTCCATAAATTGGCTTGGTTATAGCGGTCCACGAAGAATACCACCTTGGCGAACTCTTCACTTCCTAGTTTTACTACCGATGGATTTTGGGACAACTTAGCAGTCAACTCACGAAACCTTATAAATTCATCGCTTACCGCACGGTCCCGTTCAGGGTCATACACTAATTCAGTAACTCCTAATTGCTTCAATACCTCGGTACGATCCGGCGTAGTGGGAGGGGAAAGGGAATGTTTCAGCTTTTTATAGATGAGGAGCGACCCATAAAGTTCGATAATGTTTTGTTGAAAGCTGTCCCGAAGTTCGCTTTCTACTTCCCCTGCTTTCCTCGCAGAGGAATCGATGTTAGAAAGAAAAGGTTTAAGTTCTTCGTAGGAATAATGTTTTCCATTCGTGCTCAACTTTTGACTAAGTAGCCCCAGGACTTGGTCGTGATCGATAAGAAATGTTTTTAGTTTATCTGCTTTTTCAGGTGCGAAGAGAACCTGAGCAAGCCAATCAACTGCTTGCACTTCGACCGCGACTACTTCGACACCGTTTTGTGGTATTTTTACTTTTTTTAACTTTTTGTACTCTTTTAAAATGTCTACCTGTTCTTCACTAAGTGAATTTCCCGATTTTTTCTGTTGAGTTATATTATCTATTTCCTCCGACTCCTCTTTTTCCAGAACTCGAAGCGCAGTTCGTTTATTTCGGAGAACAAGCAGGATATTTCGAGCTACACTGTCGAGTGGTTTAACCCTTCCGCCACGCAGCACAGGGAGTTGGGAGAACGAGTCCAGATTAAACGATTCATTGGATTCGATTGTGCTTGGATCACCGGAGCTTAGAAAGTCAAAGATTGATGCCTTAGTCCAGGTGTTTGGCAAAAAGGAAATATACAAACCTAAGAAAAGGATAACGGAGAAAACAATGGTATGGAGTTTGAACATATTACGCTTTCGCAGGAGTTTTCGAATTTTTCCTCAGAAATTTAAATAAGTGGAAACTAAATTGCCAAAGCATTCCTATCGAAACTAATATACAGGCAATGTAAGGAACAAGCCAACTGGGGTTACTGATCACCTGAAAGACAGTGTAGTTAGCAGAATCATTCATTTGGTACTGGTAAAAGGTCTTCCCTCCATGGCGCAGCGGGGTGTTCATGTAGACTAATGCCCGGCGTGTTTGATTTTCATCGAGGTGTAACTTGATGTCGCTTTCAAAATTAAAAGGTATTTCGGTACCTTGGTAATTTTCATGCTCAATATCGAGAAGTTCGATTGAAAAGGGAAGATATTCCCGCTTCTGTCGGAGAGTGATTCCCCATAGTTTTCCATTGTGTCGGATAGATTGAAAGGAAAGGTCAGCGAGCTTGGGCGATATCTGAGACCATACATGACTGCCAGCGGGGTGAGAAATCGTCATCCAATTCCCGAGGCTTTTTCCTTGGTCAGTCAGTTCAAATACTAAGTATCCAAAATTCATTCCATCGCCACTAAAGTCTTCATCTTTATCGGTAATATTCAAATTGGCAGATTGCCCAACCCCTCGGTTTACCATTTGTGCAATTTTTGACTTGGGTGTTCCCGGAGCAACAAAGTCAAAATTACAGTTCACTCCAAAATGATGAACTTTGAGAGTAAAGGGAAGGGATTGATCTATCAATGTACCGCCTTTTTCCAAAAGATTTTGGGGAATAGTAACCACTCGTTCCTGGTCTGGGTCAGTCACATTGCGCAGGGCAAGTTCAACTCCATGAAATCGCTCGATATAATTACTACGTTCGCCTTTATTAATGGTCATGCGCGATTCTTCCTGAATTGCCTGAGTCACTAATTGACCGACAAGGAGAAGAATAATTCCCAAGTGAATGAGCTGAATTCCAATTTTCTTTCCGGTCCATTGAAAACGAACAATATAGGCGGCGGTCAGGTTAATAATAAGGAGCCCACCCAAAAGATAGCCACCAGGAATTGGTAAAGGCAGACTGTGTAAATATTCTCCACCCCAGAACTTTTCAGGGTAATACCAAATACCATAAAAAGATTCAAAATATTCTGCAAGGGCTCCTCGAATTCCAATCCTTACCTGTTCGAGAGTAGCCACGAAAATAAGAATCATGGATAAGCTCAAGAGCGTAATGGTCAGTCGAAGAGATGCAAAAGGGATGAGGAAGCTGAAATTTTTCCTTCGTTGGCTGAGTGAATTTTTTCGTTTTGATTCTTTCATTTCTATTCAGTCTCCCCTCGTAGTGAGATAGAATTAAGAAAAGAGATAAAGTTACTCTTTTCTTTTTCAGCAAGTGTGCGGTTTCCAATTAATTTGAAAAACCACGACTCTTTTTCTAAAAAGAGAGTACCAGCAAGAACTGCTTTTTCTTCTCCGTAGGCTTCGACTAAATGAGCGGAGTTTCCCGCCAGGGTAATGGAGCTACAGTACTGGTCGAGGGAAGCCTCTTGGATTGGGGCGAGATCAATCTGTCCAATCCATCTGTTCACATTCGCAAGTAATCCACCCACGTCACCGGGGAAAGAAGTCACTGAAATATCTAGCTGCGTTCCATTGGGACCCGCTACTTTATAACTTCCGATTCTCATCGAAGAGGCCTTGCCTTCACTCCAAGTGGACGGTTTTGACCAAGACCAAGGATTTTTGGGTGGTTTGGCTGAGTTGGTATTTCCCGTTTTGGGCAACGGGGCAGGCGATCTGGCAAGGATCGGCTTATTTTTCTCAGACCGGAGGGAGCAGGATTCAAGAAACTGAATAAAATTTTCCGATTCTTTCAGTACCAATTTTTGATCTGCGATAAAGGGAAAGAGCCATGTGTCTTTATCCTGCCTTAACAATGCGAGCAGAGCAGTTCGCGGTGGTGAGGATGCAGTTTCTACTTTGCTATTGAGATACACCCATTCAAAGGTTCGATCCCCTATTTTTTTTTCCTGTAAAAAAGGGGTTAGATTTTCTTGATTAAAAGGGGGGTATCCCATTTCGCGTCCAAACATATTTGCCACATCAACAGTGGATACATTTTCCCGAAATGGCATAACTCCAATTCGTCCTTGCGGACCGCTTTTCGTTTTTACATGAAAAGAACCTGCCATGGGTCCTGATAAGTCAGGGTTTTCTCCCCAGTTTGGAGGGAGTTTCCAGGATACAATGGGTCCGTCATATTCAGATGGAATGGAGAAGGATTCGATCTTTGGTTCCTCAGAACAAGATAGAATAAATAGGAGTACAGGAAGAGGGTACAGAAACCGAAAGAGGGTGTAATTAAAATTTTGGATCAAGGTCGAAAGCATAGTAGTTTAATTTTCCTTTTTGAGCAAAGGAGATGACTCAGGTTTATAATTCTATGAAAATAAACTTTCGAGGCAAGCGTGGGGAGCCAAAATCATGCATTACATTTGAAGAGGGTGACATCCCCATCTGCAAAAATGTATTCTTTTCCTTCTAGCCTAAGTTTACCCGCCTCTCTTGCCGCTTGCATTGAACCTGCTTCGAGCAGTTCATCATAGGAAACCACCTCCGCTTTGATAAAAGATTTTTCAAAATCAGTGTGAATTACTCCGGCACATTGAGGGGCGGTCATTCCTTTTTTGAATGTCCATGCTCTGGCTTCCTTCTCTCCAGCGGTTAAGAATGACGCGAGTCCGAGCAAATTGTAGGAGGATTGGATTAATGTGGATACTCCGGAGTCAGAAACTCCAATTGCTTCGAGGTATTCTGCTACATCATCCTCTCCCAATTCGGATAGTTCTTCCTCCATTTTAGCCGAAATCACACAGGAGTCAGCATCCTGTTGTTCGGCCGCCCAATTCCTAAGGTTAGTCACATGTACATTCGTGGAAAAGTCTGCTAATTCATCTTCTTTCACATTACAGGCATAGAGCATGGGTTTTGAACTCAGTAGGCAAAAACTGGGAAGTCTTTTAACTTCATCTTCATCCATTTCTAAAAGGTTGGCAGGTTTTCCCTCGTCTAAATGCGGAATCAACTTCTCTAGTAGAGCGACATTTGCCTCCGCATCCTTGTCGTTTCCCCGTGCTTTCTTGGCGTTCTTTTGTAATTGGCTTGAAACGGAATCTGCATCCGCTAAAACTAACTCCGTCAATATGACCTCGGCATCATTCACTGGGTCGACTCGGCCCATATTATGAATAATATCTTCATCTTCGAAGCAACGGACCACATGAACAATTGCATCGACCTCACGAACATTTGCGAGAAATTTATTGCCTAAGCCTTCGCCTTTGCTTGCTCCTGCAACAAGACCGGCGATATCAACCATTTCGATTGCGGCAGGTATAATGGTTTGTGTTCCTGCGATTTTCGCCAGGCGCGTAAGTCGATCATCGGGTACCTGAACTACGCCCACATTTGGATCGATGGTGCAAAAAGGATAATTTGCCGCCTCTGCTTTACGGCTTTTAGTAAGGGCATTAAAAAGAGTACTCTTGCCTACATTAGGTAGGCCAACAATTCCGGATTGTAACATAATATTAAAAAACCACTGAATATGTCTTGAGTTGGATGATTGGTCAAGAAAGCTCGGTTGATTATTGTGTGCTTTCTCATTGACGGAATTGTGTACTTCTTTAGTTATAGAGCTCTTATATGGCGATAGTAGCTCAGTTGGTTAGAGCATCGGCTTGTGGTGCCGAGGGTCGCCGGTTCGAATCCGGTCTGTCGCCCCATCCCTTTCTTCTTGAGGTTATCAACTACATTTTACCTTTTTATTGTACCGCTTTTTGTAAGTGGAATTTTAAATGCTGTTCCTTCCTTATTTCCCCAAAGCAAGGACACTAAAGAAACCTTAAATCTTCCTTATGGGAGTGATCCCAGGCAAATTCTTGATGTGGTGAGTTCTGAAAAGTGCCATGATTCTCCGGTGATTATTTTTACTCACGGTGGAAGTTGGCGATGGGGACAAAAAGACTATCACCGGGAAATTGGTAAACAATTTGCGCGAAAAGGAATCGTGTTCACTACGATTAATTACAGACTTTATCCCGCCGTTCGTTTCCCCGCTTTTCCAAAAGATGTTGCGTTAGCCGTAAAATGGGTAAGAGAAAATATTGCCCAATTTGGCGGAGACCGAAATAAGATCTTTTTAATGGGTCATTCTGCGGGTGCACACAGCATAAGTTTAGTTGGCCTTGATTCAAAATACCTCAGTGAATTAGGGGGTAACTTAGATTGGATAAAAGGGGTGATCCCGATGTCCTGTCCTTTTCAGTTTGAACCCTCGAAAGAATTTCTCTACCGGGATCTTTTTCCTTCGGAATTCGATGTTTCTCTGTTCATGCCAATGGGAATTAAAGTCGAGGGAGAAATCCCCTCTTTTTTCATTATGCACGGCTTTTTTGATCCCATTATTCCGCATGAATTGGCGACTGAATTCGCTGAAAAATTAAGAAGTGCAGGGGGACATGCCCAGACTAGGATTTATCATTCTCACGGACATTTTTCTTTGGTGAGACGAACTACTTCCTGGCACATTTGGCCTACTCCTTTACTGACCGATGTGGTTTCTTTTATTGATTCTGAATCTCCGTCCACCAGGAAGAATTAATTTTTGCAGAATTCCAAGAGTTTATCTATCGTTTTCTCTGTAGGTGATCCCTGTTCTTGCCTCCATTTCAATCCGGCTTTTTTCATTTGAAGTCTCAGTTCTTCGTTTTCAATTAGAGAATGAAGGTGTTCCATGACTGACTCAATCGAGTCTCCCTGTTGAGCGGCTCCGCAAATTACTAATTCTTGGCAAGTTTCTGGAAAATTTGTGCAGGCAGGGCCAATGACCAAAGGAATTCCCATTGAAACCGGTTCGATTGGGTTTTGTCCTTCATCACGTGGGGGGAGAGTTTTTCCGAGAAAGCCAATATCAGCGCCCTCGATTAAATCAATAAGTTCGCCCGTTGTATCGGCCAGATAAACAATGCATTCACTCGTGTTATTCGATGGAAGGGTTCTTTGCCGATAGGAAAAAGAAAAAGTAGATAGCGTGCTTTTTACCTCATTTCTTCTTTCTGCATGCCTGGGGATAAGAAGAAGTCGGGCATCAATCTTTGTTTGGCGAATTTCTTGCAATACATCCAAGAGTAGTTTTTCTTCACCCGGCCATGTCGAGATTCCGGCCAGTACGAGAGAGGAGGCAGGAAACCCGAGTTCTTTTTTCCTCTGGTCTTTCTTCGAATCAGAGGGTGGGGTGGCAGGAGAAATATCAATTTTTAGGTTTCCCGTGGAAAAAGTGTTATCCTTAGCGACTCCAATTTCCTGCCACCTTTTTTCTTGAGTTGCCGAGGCGGCGAGGATTTGTAAGTGCTTTGGAATCAATAAATTTTGGAAAATGCCCAACTTACGAAGTCGATTATAAGATCGATCCGACAACCGGCCGTTGATAATGCAAAATGGAATCCCTTTCTTTTTTGCTTGGTACATATGTTCGGGCCAAAGTTCACTATCCACGCAAATCGCAAGGTCGGGTTTGATTCGAGACCAGGTGAGCCATGAAAAGGGGAACCAATCGAGGGGGAATGGACCGGAGGCGAGGAGTTCTTTTGAATATTTTTGCTCAGCAATTTTCTGCCCGGTACTAGTTGTACCACTGAGTACAATTTCAAAATTTGAACTGGAAAGAAAAGAGTGAAGGATTGAGTGGATAGAAGACAGTTCACCCACACTGACTGCTTGAATCCAAATTCTTGTTCGTTTTGAATCTTTGTCCGGTAGCCGTGGCCAGAAACCGAGGCGGTATTTCAATTTTTTACCATAGCCTCCCCGTTTAATCATCCTCTTTAAATAATAGGGAGAGAGGATCAGAAAAAAAACAGGATAGATAATACGATAAAGAAAAATCACTTAAATAAAAAGCAGTTTGGAAAGCTTTTCCATTGCCAAAAGGGCCGTTGATAAGAATAGATGCATTGTAATTACTTATGGAGACTATTGATCGAATCGCGAAACTATTTTCAAGTTGCCAAGAAAAAAAGCGTGCTGCTTTTGTGGGTTATGTGTGTGCATGTGATCCCGATTTTGATACATCATTATCGGTTTGTAGAGCTTTGATTGAACGAGGAGTTGATATTTTAGAATTAGGAGTTCCCTTTTCTGACCCGCTTGCAGATGGCTTGACGAATCAATTAGCCGCACAACGTGCGTTAGAGGCGGGATGTGGTCGAGATGATGTCTTTCGCTTAGTGGAAGAGATTCGAAAGTTTTCAGAAGTACCAATTGTTTTTTATACTTATTATAATCTTATTTTTTCGCAGGGCATCGAAGAATATGTTGCACGGTCGCGTGAGGCGGGCGTGGATGGTTTACTGACTTTGGACTTACCGCCTGAAGAAGCGAGCGAATTGGTTGCTTCATGCCGTCAGAACGGACTAAAAAATATTTTTATTATTGCTCCTACCACTCCCGAGAATCGTATTCCTACAATTGTCGAGAGTTCGTCCGGGTTTATTTATTATGTCTCAAGAGCGGGAGTTACCGGCGAGAGAAAAGATTTAGCGGATGATTTAGACATTCGAGTCACCACTATTAAAAAATACACGGATCTTCCCGTTGTGGTTGGGTTTGGAATTTCGACGCCCGAACAGGTGAGTAAAGTCAGTGCAGTTGCCGATGGGGTTGTGATTGGAAGTACACTGGTCAACTGCATCTCTGCAAATTTGGGGAATCCAGATTTAATCGTGGAAAAGATTTCTGCCCGTACTGAGTCTTTATCTACAGGTTTGTCTAAAATGTAAAATTGTCTTCCTTTACCGGTGGTGAAATCTGGAACGCCAAACTTATATTTTTTAGCTGGGGTAACTGCTTCAGGAAAGTCTGCAATGGCGTTAGAATGGGCCGAGAGAAATGAGGCCGAAATTCTTTCTTGTGATTCGGTTGCACTTTACCGAGGAATGGATATCGGTTCAGCGAAACCCAATCATGAGGAACAAACGAGAGTCAAGCACCACGGATTGGACCTGGCAAATGTCGATCAACGATATGATGTTTCCCAATATAAAAAGTATGCTGAGGCAATTATAGAGGAAGTATACCAGCGAAATGGGACAGTTTTAGTGGTAGGAGGAAGCGGCTTTTATTTACGGTCTTTTTTTTCCGCCGTAGTGGACGAGGTAAAGGTAAGCAATGAAATTAAGAATTCCGTGGAAGAATTATATCAGATGGAAGGACTTGATGGATTAATCAAAAAATTAAAAAATCTCAATCCATCTGGACTTGGTAAACTGGATAATCTCAATCCGGTCCGGGTAATAAAAGCACTGGAGAGATGCATGGCAACTGGATCTACTCTTCTGGAATTAAAGGTAGAATTTGAGAAAAAACCGACACCCTACTGCAATTTTCAAAAAAAGACATGCTTAGTGGACCGAGGAGACGAAGACATTGAAAACCTGATCAAGCTTCGAACACAATCAATGTTGGCAAATGGATTAATTGAGGAGGTCGAAGGTTTAATTGATCAAGGATTATTGCATAACTATCCCGCCTCTTCCTCTGTGGGTTATCGTGAAATATTGTCTTATTTAAGAGGAGAACTTTCTCGGGATGAACTTGGACCCGCCATTGCATTATCAACAAGGCAATTGGTTTCAAAGCAAAGGAAATGGTTTCGCAAATATTATCAGGCAGATCAGATTTTAGTTCCAACCGGGGGAGAACCATTAAACTTAGAAGATCTAATTTGGCATTCGGACACTTGACCGATGAGCCAACTTTTGGCTAGATTATAAATAGAATATCAAACGAACCCAATCTACTGTATTGAAACCCCTCCAAAAAATAGCAATTGTAACGAATGCATCAAAGCCTGGTGCAGAGGCGTTGGCATCTGAACTGGAGCAAATTGCCAAAGAAAGCGGAGTATCTACGGTCGTGACTTCGGATTTTCCCTGTCAAACCGGATTGATTGAAGGATCGGATGCCTGTTTTGTGGTGGGAGGTGATGGTACTTTACTTGGAATGATGAACGAAGCCGTTCGATATAATGTTCCCGTGGCCGGAATCCGACATGGGAAACTTGGATTTTTAGCCACCTTTTCTCCGGAGGAAATGGATCACTTCCTTCCCTTGCTTTTTGCGGGGCAATACCAGGTGAGGCAAAGAAGTATGATTGCATATAAGGAGGGGGGGGGCGAATCGAGGTTTGCCCTCAATGATTTAGTAATCAAGAGCGGAAGTAATGCTCGTTTGGCACGATTTTCTGTTTATGTTGAAAATGAAAGAGTGGCAGATTACGCTTGCGACGGAATTGTTTTTTCTACTCCCACTGGTTCAACGGCATATAATTTAGCCGCGGGTGGCCCGATTGCTCACCCAGACGCCCAGGTCGTTCTCATGACTCCTATTTCAGCTCATACTTTAACGAGTCGCAGTGTGGTATTTCCTGCGGGGGTTACCTTACAGGTGAAGGCCCTGGCAAATACGGAAGAGCCATTTGTTTCGGCTGATGGACAACCTGCTTTTGACAAAACTCCAGATTTCCCGGTACAAATATCGTTAGCGCAGGAAACGTTTCCATTACTTGAAGTAAAGGATCATTCTCATTTTCGTGTTCTACGAAATAAATTAAAATGGGATTAATGGAAAAGGAATGAACTTTTAAAACCGAACCATGCTTTCTTCTGGTACCCGTATTGAATCTACTCGCATTTTAAATTGGCTAGGGGAGGGTTCGTGTGGACAAAGTTACCATTGTGAGGGTTCGGAGGGTGAAATTAAGGGACAAGAGTTTTATGTAAAGTTAATCCCCAGGGAAGTTTCCGAAAGGAAGGGCTTTCAAGATTATTTCATTCAGGAGGGACAAGCCTTAGAGCAATTAGATGGACCGGGTATCTGGCCGGTTTTAAGCACCGGTGTGACGAAGTGGAAGCATTGGTTTCGATATTCCTGGCTCGCAGGAAAAGAGATTAAAGTTGAAATCAAGCAGGAGGGGGAAGAGGGCGAGACTAGTATCGAAGAGGTTCGATATATTCGATCGCTTGAAGATCTTTGTGACTACGCGATAACCGAAATCTCACCCGAACAGTTGTTGACTATTATGATCACCATGCACCAGGGGCTATACAAAGCTCATTTGTCTGGTGTCTGCCATGGAAACTTAAAACCTTCCAATATTTTGGTTCAACAAAATAAGGACGGAGAGTGGGAAAGTTCAATTACAGAATTTGGTCTTTATCGATTGAATTTATTTACTCCCTATGGATTGTCTGATGAAGAGAAAAAAGAGGTTACGGTGATGAATATCGATGGTCGTGCCTCTTTTCTTGAAGGAGAAAAATTTCGTCCCGAGGACATCGATCATCAGCAATTACCCGAGGAAAATTGGGATTTATTTGCCCTTGGCAAGATCGTTTTTGGGATCATTGAAAAAGCAAAGCACAATTCTGATTCACTTCATGAATGGAAAGACTGGGAAGAATGGGCATCACGGGCGACAGGAAAAGAACAACGGGAACCTTTCCCTTCCTCCGCTCATTCAATGGATGCAATGCCTCATGTGGGTGATATTTCTCGTTTTGGAATAAAAGTGGAATCAGATTCGACTGAGTCCAATGTTGACTTAGAGGAACTTCGGTTGAAAAGAGAACTGAAGTTTCAATTAAAAGAAAAACTGAGCACCCTAAAAGCAAAGCGTGGAATAACCGCATTAATTGGAGGAGTTTGCTTTGTGTTTTATTTAATTTATTCGATTTATCTGTTATTGGCTCCTGCTCCATGGACAGAGTATTCACTCGAAGGTTTATTGGACAGCTATCAAATGGGGGCTGGTCTTTTTAGCGGCCAAGCATGGGGTATTGTGCCCGGTAATTATGATGAAGAGGGAGATGGTGGGCAGGATGTGGTCGGAGAGTGGAGTAAGGAAGATGGATTTTTTGTTTTAAAATTTAAGCGCTTTAAAAAAAGCAGGGAAGAAGAGAGCGGGAAAAAGTTATGGCAATTTATAGGCGATGGAAAAACTTCGGACGAAGATTATTTCATTTGGGAGGATTTTCTGCGGTACGATCGTGCAAGAGATGCACTCCTCCTCATCAAGAGGAAAGATTCTCGTTCTACTTATTTGCCAGGGGTTCGGGAAAATGGTGTGCCCCGATTATTTCCTGAAGGACGAATTAAAACGAGCTTAGGTAAGATCAAGAAATCTGAACTTCTTTTCGTGAAAGAAGAAAAGAGTAGTACTCGCTGGTCTTTGTTTTTTGCCTTAGGTTTTATTCTCGCCAGTTTAATGTATCACCGAGAATTAAAAAAATTAGTTCTGACAAACGGAGAAATGGTTGAATAAACTAAATTTTCCCTGTTAACTCATTCTCTAATGTGTAGTACCAAGAAAAGGGTGGAATGGAAGAAATGGTTATGGGCTCTTTTTTTGAACCTTTTCTTGGTGTCCTGTTGGCAGAAAGATCCGAGTGGTAGTTATCAGGGGGAAATTAAGGACTGGGTTTACGAGGTCTATGAGGCTCCATTAATTACCCAAGGAAATGTATGTGAAATTGAGGTAATTCTTAAGCAAGTACCGGAAGGTTTCCTTTCACAGCTCATTTTTCAACACCCAAAAATGGAAAAGGTAACCAGGACAGGAAAATGGAAGGTGGAGGATGGATATCGAAGTGTATTTTTTAATGATGGTAAATCCCCTTCCGAGTATTTTCTTGTCAAAAGCGGTGCTCGATTTGCCTTTCAGACGAAAGAGGGGCTTAGCAATGATGACGGCAGTCCTATTCTGTTAATGAGAAACGAAGGAAAGTCCCGCAAGGCATCTTATCCCTTCCAAATTTCATTTTTGGAGGATGATGTTGTTCGTATTGAAACCTCGGAGGAGGATATTGCCTACACTGGAAAATGGAAATGGGGAGGTAATCAAATTTCTGTCAGCGTTGCTATGGCCGAAGAAAAGAAGGAAACTGGAAGTAAACCGGCAGAAACTTATAAATATTTTTTGACCTGGGAAGAAGAGGGGGGTGACAATCTTTATTTAGAAAAAATGGTGATCACCCGGCCCTTTTTAAACGAAGATGGAACGAGGCGTCAAAGTTGGATGAGTTCCTTGGTTTTTTCGGATCGTCCTGTACTTAAACCAAGATAATTCAGGATTTTTTGAATATTCAAAGGTTTGACGTATTGTGCATCATGTCCATGATCTTCTCTTTTAAATTATACAAAACCTCATGATTACAGCATTACAAAATTTTATTTCAAAGAAAGGAAAGTTCGTCTTTGTACTTTTACTTTTCGTGGTGGTTATTTCTTTTGTTCTTTACCTAGCACAAGGCACCTCGATTTTTGATCTCTTGCCTGATCCCAACCGGGAAAAGAAAGAATTCTATGGTTCCGATCTTAATAACCCGGATGAAATGCGTTTTTTATCAATCGAGAATCGGGTTGCTTCTGACTTTGGCGCAGTAGTTCCGCCTCTTGAAGATAGCATGCTCGAGGCCGATAAAAAGTTCTTCGAGTCTTTACAGGCTCAGTTACAGGCTGCCTTCCAGGCAGACCAAGGAGATATTGACCGTTCCGCGTTGCAAAGACTTTTTGGTTTTATGCAATCGTGGCCTAACTTACCCAAGAATTTTAAGGTCCAGGAAATTGCCCGTTCCGGTATTTACGATCCCGTTTTTTCGCAAGCAGCAATCCGGGCAAAATTAGTTATGGAAGGTCAGGCAAAGTCGTGGTCTTATTTGTCAGATACTGAAAATCATATTGGGATAAACGACGGATTTAATCGTTATGTTCGTGAACTCGTTCCCTCTTTAATTTCGGATGAAAATCGATCTCGTGCCTTGAAGCTTGTTGGTGTTCGCCAAGGAGTTAGAACAAGTTTTGTAGAGTCCACATTATTCTCTCATTTTCGTGCGAATCAAGTAGATCGGATATATTCTGATGGTGGTTTCACCTTGGATAAAGAGGGTGAAATTGATTTGTATAGTAATCAATTTGCCTGGAAAGCTGAATTACTCTCATTGAAATTATCAGAAATTGAAGATACTCCTCCTGCACTTTTTAGGTTCAAATTTTTCAAGCAACCCTCAGTTGATGACTCGATTAGTATTTCCTACGGTACGAATTCAGAAAAGATCACATTTGTAAATCAATCCGCAGATCAGAATTCTTCTGATCTGTCGGTTCAATTGGGAGCCAACCTTCAAGCCACCATCATCAATTTTATTGAAGCACTCAATTCGAAAGATTTTGATTTTGAATGTACCAAATCGAAAGAAGAAGCAGTTATTATTACCCCTCGAATAAAAAGCCTTCCTCGAGTGACTCCGCAGCTTTTTTCGACCAGTGAAGCAATCGCAGTTACCAACTTGTTAACAGAACAACTGAAGAGTTTTCATGATGAGAGTAAAAATGATCCCATCTTTACTGAACCGGCACGAACCTTTGCTACGATGATCCGCTTTCCAACCAATGACTTCTTATCGATTCCGCCTGAGCCGGAAGAATCCAGGCTGCGTGGCTATTACGATCTTAACCGAGATCAATTTGATCCCGTACCCAGTGCACCCGAACCCGATTTGTCTGTTGAGGGTGAGAAAGGCCCCAAGGGAGAGAACGATTCCAACAACAGTGGTGAACAACTTGATTTTATTTCTTCCGCTTTGAATGATTCGAATCAAAGTAAAAAGAAAGAAGTGAGCTTTGAAGATGTGAGAGAGGAAATTCGCTTACGAATAATTGAGGAAGATCGATTAGATGCGGAAAGAGATGCAAAAGAACTTGCCCGCGAGGCGTCCTTGCAATTCTTGGATCAAATCAACTCGTTGCGAGATCAGCTTAATTCAAAATACTCAAATTTCATACAAAGAAGAAATTCGAATGAGTTAAAATCCCTGATTTCCGAGAGTGGGGGAGTCGCAAGAGAAATTTCTTTTACGGAAAATGATATGAATGTCCAATCTGCTATTCTGGGTATTGAAAGAAGGGAGAGTGAAAGAAGGAATAATCGTGAACCACTGCAGGAAGTTTTTGCCCTCAATGAAAGACTCTTCTTTACCCGATCAAGCCGAACGGTAAGGGATGGCTATGCTGTCTTCGTTCTCGACCGTAAAACAAAAGAAGAGGCGGGTACTTTTGAAAAAGCTTCCTTTGCTGACCTTTACAGAGAATATTCGAACAGCCTTCGTAACGATGCTTTCAACGATTGGACCGAACAAACTTATAACGGACTGCTACAAGATGAAAGTAATCAAACTTTACTAAAGCGAGGGAGCCATATTTCAATTGACGCGAAAAGTTTATCGGCACTGCAAAGTTCATTCGAGAGTCAGAATCAACGATTGAAAGCTCGTCTTGGTAAGCTCGAAACCGAGCGCGGGGAAATTTCTAAAGCGGAGAGGGACTCAAATGCCACCGCTACACAAGTGGCAAGGAAAGTAGTTTTAGATCAATTAATTGATGATCTTCGTATTGAACAGGACGAATCGAATGAAAATCGTACGCTTTCTGTGCAGTTGGCCGAGGCTTGCCCCAACCTTAAGATAGGGAGTGGTTGGTCAGAGTTAGAAAGAACGGAAGACCTTGCCACGTTTGTGAAGCTTTCTGACGTCTATTCTTTAAAGGCGACAGAGGTGGAAAAAGCAGATGTGACAACTCGGGTATCCGAGATTGAAAGAGCCCGTGCAGAGAGTGCACGCGATCTTATTTTAGAAAACTTACTTCAGGGAGCACTCTAGGAGAGAAACCAAGTAATTAATCCTTCTTTTTCCATCCGAGGAAAAACTCCAAATTACCATCTGCTCCCTTCGGACTGGATTCGGTTTGGGCAAAAAGTTCTGAGTTCGCTAGGTTTTGATTTGCAAAGTCAATCATATCCTGGAGCACTCTTTTGTGGATTAATTCATCTTTAATTATACCCCGGCCAAGATCAGCTTCCTTTTTTTTGCATTCAAATTGGGGTTTGATTAAAGCAATCAAGTGGCCTCCAGTATCCAAAAAACTCCATGCCCGGACTAGTACTTTTGAAAGCGAAATAAAGGATAAGTCCATTACCACTATTGGAAATGGGTAAAAAGTTAACCGGTCTGCCGATAAATTACGCAAGTTAGTCTTCTCTAAATTAGCGACCCTTTCGTCCATTCTTAATTTGTAATGGAGTTGACCGTGCCCAACATCGACGCAGGTCGCAGTTTTTGCTCCCTGCTGTAATAAATAATCGCTAAACCCACCAGTCGATGCACCAAGGTCGAGAATGTCGCTTCCCTTAATGGGGATAGGGAATTTTTTAAAAAAACTTTCAAGCTTCAATCCTCCGCGTCCAACAAAGGGTGGGGGACGAACTAAAGTCAATTCACTATCTTGACTCAGCATCTTACTTGCTTTGTCAATTTTTTCGGTTCCCAGTTTGATTTGCCCCGCAAGTATACAGGCTTGGGCCTGGGTTCGGCTTTCGCAGAGGCCATTTTTTAATACCAATTCATCTGCTCTGATTTTTCCTTTTTTCTTCATTAAGAGTCTCCTAATAATGGACTTGTGAAGGGATAATTGAAAGAAAATAGAACCCTTGAGTTTTAGATAAAAGAATAAAAATATAAAAAAAACTTGACCATGGTGGGTTAAAATGGCAAGAAATGGGTAGGAATGGAATTTAGTGGATAAATATTGGATTGGAAATGGCAGAAGATAATACAACTTATTTTGTCGGTGAATTTGTGCATGCACTTGATTCCAAAGGCCGGGTTACTATTCCTTCAAAATGGAGAATATCGGGGGGGGATAATACCTATCTCGCTCTGCCGAATCCCGGTGGGTATGTGACCGTTTATCCTCCTAAGATGGTTTCTCGTCTAGAGGAGAAGGTGTCGGCTGCAAGTCTTAGCGATGCGAGGGCTCAATCTTTATTAATGGAGTTGTTCTCCAAGGCGCATTCTTTTGGATGCGATAAGCAGGGTCGGATTAATTTAAATGACAAGCTTTTAGAACATGCGGGAATATCTGGTAAAGCTGTTCTTGTAGGTAACTTTTCCGCTTTTGCGATTTGGTCTGAGGACCGGTACGGCAAACGTGAGGCAGCGGATGAAAGAAATATTTTTGATGCGATGAGGGAGTTGGGGTTATGATTCTAGAACACATTCTGCGGGCAACTTTTAGGGTGGTTGCTTGCACAAAGGGAGGATGTGTTGAACTGCCCCGGTTCCCTCGCGTTTCTTTTTCGGGTCACTCAGGTGATTTTCTCGCAGCTAGAAAATTAAAGAGTCAAGAGGGAGGATTGGATTTTTCTGATGTATTGTGGTGCTGTTGAATTTGTGTGTGCTCCTTCTATGGTAAAGCATGTTCCAGTTTTATTGGAGGAGAGTTTGGGCTTTCTTAAGCCTGAGAATGGAGGCAGATTTGCAGATTTGACTTACGGCGGTGGCGGTCACTCAGATGCGATTTTAGGAGCAAGTGAGGAGGCGGAGCTCGTGTCCTTTGACTGTGATCCCGATGCTCTGGTTCGTTCCGAAAAAACATCCAGTCAGTTTGGGGATCGTTTTACTTTTCACGACTTAAGCTTCCAGAAGATGGACGAAGTATCATCGCCAGAAGATTTTGACGGCGTGCTGATGGACTTAGGGATTTCTTCTTTCCAATTAATGGAGCCGCTAAAAGGTTTTTCTTTTAGATTGGATGCACCTATTGATATGCGCCTGGATCCAAGAGAGGGTCAAAGTGCAGCAGAATTTTTAGAAACTGCATCCCGTGAAAGCTTGGTGCGTGCGGTTCGAGAGTATGGCGAGGAGCGCCGCTGGAGTCGCGTAGTTAATGCCATACTTGATGCTAGAGGTACTGGGGTGCTGCAAAGAACAATGAGTGCTGCAGAGTTAGTTTCCAATGCGGTGGGTGGTCTCAGGATTAGGCAGCGAATTCATCCCGCAACCAAGACTTTTCAAGGAATTAGGATTGCCATTAACGGTGAAATGGAGGCATTGGCAGTGACATTGCCTAAGGCATTCCGCTCGCTCAAGCCCGGTGGAGTTCTTGCGGTAATTTCCTTCCATTCATTGGAGGATAGGATGGTCAAGAGGTTCATGAGGAAAATGGCGGGTCGCCCCGTTCACAGATGGGATAGGAGTGTATTGGATGATCGAAAGGTATGTGCAGAGATGTTGAATACCAAGATCATTATTCCATCCAAGGAAGAAGTAGAGGCTAACCCGCGCAGTAGATCCGCTAGAATGCGTGTATTGAAGAAAATAGAGCAACCTAATCTGTAGTGAATAGTAAGACAAAAAACTTCAGTCGATATATTTTTGTTCTCGGTTCTGCCTTATTGTTGTTTTTTGGAGGAGGTGCACTTTCGATTGTCTGGTTGAGGATGGAGATTTCTGCAGTGGCAAAGAATTGCGGTCAACTGGAGGGGCAAATGGAGATTGTGGGGCGAGAGGTAAATCAATTAAGAGGGCAGAAGTCGAAGTCGCTCCGGCCTTCTTCATTGGCTGTTATGGTGGAAGGTCGATTATCGATGCCTGTGGCAAGAAATACTTTTCATATTTCAGGGTCGGATTTGGTGGACCGGGTAGGTGATGGTAGACCTAGACTCTACAAGGTTCAGGGAGAATTTGCCGGAACGCGGTAATGAAGAGCGTTTTTATTTCTCCTTTTCGTTTTTACCTCGTTTTCTTTGCTGTCTCTATAACTTTTTGCTCGTTGGGGGGCAGACTTGTTTACCTCCAAGTATTCAAAGCAAATGAATTTGTCGGTTTTGCACAGGGTGCCCGTAAGAATTTTGTTACCTTAAAGGCAAGGCGGGGAGATATTGTAGATCGAAAGGGGAATCTTTTAGCGACTACCCGTTCGGTAGTAAATGTAGGAATGGATCCGTATTCAATTAAAGAGGAAGATTATGGGAAATTTGAAGAGCTTTCAAAATTACTCGAAATCCCGCTCGATAAAATTGAAGACGCGGTCGCAAAAAAGATAACCAAAGGAACTCAATTTAAGGGAGAGATTAAGAAAGTGCGTTGGGTTAAATTAAAGGAAGAAGTGGATGAAGAAACCTACCGCAAAATAAAAACTTTAAAATTGGATGGCGTATATGGAAATTTTAAGCATTCCCGTCTGTATCCAGGTAACCGCCTAGGGAGTCATATATTAGGATATCTGAACAAAGAAGGACTGGCCACCATGGGAGTTGAGAGATTTGCAAATTACTACTTAAAAGGGCAGGATGGATGGAAGGAGAGCGAGAAAGACGGTAAAAGAAGGGAAATGCCTCAGCATCGAATTTTAGAAGTTTCCCCTACAAATGGTCTGAATGTTGAATTAACAATTGATTGGATGATTCAAGATATGGTGGAAAAAGAATTAGCCAGGATCGTCGAGGATTATAATCCATTAAGTGCCAGTATGATTGTGAGTGAACCTCGATCGGGGAATATACTTGCACTTGCAAATGTACCAGATTTTGATCCGAATTTTTATAATAAATCAGATTTAGCATTTCAACGAAATCGAGCTTTATCAGATTTATATGAGCCTGGTTCGACTTTTAAGATTGTAGCAGTGAGTGGTTGTATGAATGACGGATTAGTAGACGCTGATGATATAATTGATTGTTCAGTTTCAACAGTTCAGAAGGGAGCAAAAAAATTAAGACTCCCAGGGGATCATCACCCACTGGGGAAAATTAGCGTGAAAAAAGTAGTGCAGAAATCAAGCAATAGGGGAGCTGCTCAATTAGGGATAAAATTAGGATCTCAGCGATTATACGAATATTGTCGAGCATTTGGCTTTGGTGAAAAAACGGGGTTTGGCATCGGTGGGGAAAGGAAGGGAATATTACATCATCCCAAAAATTGGGATGGGTTAACAATTACCCGACTACCCATGGGGCATGCTGTTAGTGCGACCGCAATGCAGGTACATTCTTCAATGTCAACAATTGCAAATGGCGGAGTTTTAATGAAGCCGAAATTTATTTCTCGAGTATTTGATGAACAAGGAAAAACGGTGACCCCATTTAATTCAAAACCAGTACGAAGGGTGATTCAACCAGGTGTGGCAAAATCATTAACAGAAATGTTAGTGAGCGTTGTTTCCAATGAGGGAACGGCACGGAAAGCACGAGTGGATGGTTTTGATGTGGCCGGGAAAACAGGTACAACTCAAAAGCTAATTAATGGAAAATATTCGAGAAGTCACCATGTGGGTTCATTTGTAGGATTTTTTCCAGCAGAAAAGCCAAGAATTGTAATTACTGTGGTGGTGGATGAGGCAAAGATGAAAAGAGGTATGTTGGGGTATGGTGGAACGGTTGCCGCACCCGCATTTCAAAATGTTGCCAGAAAAATAATTAGCTATCTTGGCATAGAACCAAAGAAAAAAGATATCAAAGTAGCAGTAAACAATAGAAATGATCGACAGGCATATTAGGGAATAATTTTTTTATCATGAAAAGCAAAAAACAAAATAGTGAATCATTGGTTGATGTTCGTAACAGACTCGCAAAGCCAAGCATGCTGAAGGATTTATCAGACAGTGATATGGTGGTGTCTAATGGACCGTTAAACACTGTGGTAACAGATTTAATTACGGATAGTCGTCGAGTAACCCCGGGATCTGCTTTTTTTGCGATTCCAGGTCAAAGGACTGACGGTAATAATTATTTAGAGGAAGCCATCAGTCGAGGTGCAAAGACAATAATTTCAAATCAAAAAAATGAAGATTTGCCCTTGGGCGTAACTGCAATTCACACCAAAGACCCTCGACTTGCCTTAGCAAAATTTGCAAAAAAACATAATGGATCACCCGATAAGTCTTTAAATATTATCGGGGTAACTGGAACCAATGGCAAAACAACGGTTACTGCATTAGCTCGACATTTTTTAGAACGACCAGGCCGACCAGTCGGTTTAATTGGTACGGTAAAATACCATCTTGGCGACCGTGATGTTCCTTCTTTTAAAACCACGCCCGAAGCTTCTGATATCTATCCATTATTAAAAAGTATGCTTGCTGCTGGTTGTTCAGAAGCAGTAATGGAGGTAAGTTCCCATGGTATTCACCAAAATCGAGTGGCGGGACTTGATATGGAGGTCGCAGTCTTTTTGAACCTGACAAGAGATCATCTTGATTATCATGGAAATATGGAAAATTATTTCCGGGAAAAAAGAAAAATTTTTAATGGGGAAAATGGACGATTGCCCAAAGTTGCGGTAATTAATGCAGATTGTCCATATGGAAGACGATTGATGGATGAACTTCCTCCTTATGTGCATATTTTATCATTTGGAGAACATGAGAGAAGTACATTTCGTGCAAGAAATATATCCTTATCTTCAGTAGGTTCAGAATTTATTTTGGATGGGCCATTTGGGTCAACTGTAGTTTCAAGTCCATTATTGGGAAGGTATAATGTAATGAATATTCTAGCCGCATTTTCTATTGTCCATGCTTTAGGAATGCCAGTTTCGAACGCAATTCATAAGATAAGTAGTTTTTCTGGAGTGGATGGCCGAATGGAAATGGTGGATCGTGGGCAGGGATATAAAGTAGTGGTTGATTATGCCCATACACCAGACGCATTACGAAACGCACTGAGTATGCTCAGGGAGTGTACAAATGGAAAATTGCACCTGGTCTTTGGATGTGGGGGAGACCGTGATAAAGGAAAACGATTAGAAATGACAAAGGTTGCATGTGCTGGTGCTGATCGGGTATGGGCAACTTCTGATAATCCGAGGACCGAATCTCAGGGAAATATTTTTAATGACATGAGGAAGGGTATTTCAAAAAGTTCGAAAGTATATTTTGTGGATGACCGAAGAAGAGCAATCAGTATGGCACTTGATTCGGCAGGAAATGAGGATTGCGTTTTAATAGCCGGTAAAGGACATGAAACTTTTCAGGAAGTACAATATACTGCGATTCCTTTTGATGACAGGACTGTCGCGGGAGAATTATTAAGTGCAAAGCAATTAACTGACTAATGCCGATCTTCGATCCAGATAAGTTAGAGAAATGGTCCTGCGGGACATGGAAGGATACTCCGAAGGGGAATATCTCTGGATTTTCAATTGATAGCCGGAATTTACATTCTGGAGATCTCTTTGTCGCAATAAAAGCAGATCGTAACGGGCATGATTTTTTAAGATCTGCAGCCGAGAATGGTGCCTGTGCTGGCATTGTAGAAAATGTAAAACTGGATATTCCATTACCCCAACTATTGGTCAAAGACTCACTACGTGCATTTCATCAGATTGCCCACCAGCACCGCTTGGAATTTGAAGGTGAAGTGGTCGGAATCACTGGGAGTTGTGGAAAAACATCGACCAAGGACATATTGGGTTTGTTGCTCGGAGAAGGGAATGCATTGTGTACGGAAGGTAATTTAAACAATCACTTAGGCGTTCCATTAACTCTTTTGCGTTGCGATAATAAAAAACACAAATTTGCTGTGGTGGAGGCTGGAATTAATCAACCGGGCGAGATGTCAATGCTCGCAGAAACAATTTCGCCGAATATTGTACTAGTCACAATTGTTGCACCTTCTCACTTAGAGGGTTTGGGATCGGTTGAGAATATCGCATCCGAGAAAGCAGAATTATTTTCCCGACCCGATAATGTGCGAAAAGTGATATTTCCACAAGAATGTCTGGAATACGAAAAGTTTTCTACACTTTACAATACTGGTGAAGGGGTAGTGGTCCTCCGCGAGGGAGAACCAACCTCTGAACCCAGTCCGATTGAAGCATTTTACTCCATTTGGACTGAAACAAACAAGAACGGGGACTCGTCGTTGCTAAGGCTTTGGCGACACGGGTCCCCCTCTTTTTCTTTATCATTACCTTATTTATCTAAGGGAATGGGGAAGAATGCTGCACTTGCAGTACTAGCTGCACTTGAGCTGGGTGTTTCAGTCCAAGAAATTTCTGAACGCCTACCCCGCTTTCGTCCTTCGACCTTGAGAGGAAGATGCTTTCAAGGTCGAGGGCGATCCTATCTAGTGGATTGTTACAATGCAAATCCGGCATCGATGATGGATTCGATTGAGTTTTTCAAAAATCAATTTTCGGATTCACCCAAATTATATGTTTTGGCTGGAATGGAGGAGTTAGGTAAAGAGGGAAAGAATTTACATCATTCCGTTGGGCAGTGTATTGAACTTGATCCATCCGATCTCGTAATCTTGATCGGAGAGAAAGCAACTTGGATGGCCCCCGCTTTATTGGAAAATGGGTACAGTGAAAGTCAAATTATTGTCCTTCCAGAAATAAATGATGCGATTTCATTAGTGGAGGATTTCGACGGAGCGATTCTATTTAAGGGCAGTCGTTCTTATCAGTTAGAAAAACTTCTTCCTGCCTGGGCAGTGGAAGAAAATGAGAATGGAACAGATGAGCAATGCTGAGTTACTTACAATTCGGCGAGGATTGGTTTGGCCCCCTTCGATTATTCCAATTTATTTCAATCCGTGCAATTCTAGCGGGAATAACTGCTTTGCTATTTGGATTCGTTTTAGGGCCAAAGTTGATAAAAACATTAAGGAGTTTTGGGGCAAGACAGGCATTCAGGGGAAAGGACGAAGTGGGAAAGTTAGCAGCACTCCACGAAGCGAAAGCAAAAACACCAACAATGGGTGGACTCTTAATTTTTGGATCCGTACTCTTCTCAACACTCTTGTGGGCAGAACCCAATATTTATGTGGTCACTGCAATGGTGATTTACATTATACTAACGGGAGTAGGTTTTGCAGACGATTACCTCAAGATTTCAAAAAAGAACAGCAAGGGTTTACCCGGAAGGTACAAACTGCTTGGACAACTCTTCGCCACTGCCGTGGCACTTATCTTATTACTCGGCCCACTGGGAGATATTCTGAGCGGTGTGCAGGGGAAAGCAATGGGGAGTTCGGCAAAAATGTTGGAACTGTGGCTGCCATTTTACAAAGATATTGTAATTACAAGCATGCCAATTGTCTTAGTATTTACACTTTTTTTATTTACCTTAACCGGATCAAGCAATGCAATCAACTTAACAGATGGCTTGGACGGGTTGGCAATAGGATGTACTGTGACAGTGGCACTCACTTATGGCATTATGTCCTATGCATCTGGAAATTTTGTAATTTCAGAGTACCTTCGTATCAGTTGGGTTCCGGGTACAGGAGAGTTAACCGTGGTATGTGCTTCTCTACTGGGGGGAAGTCTTGCCTTTTTATGGTACAATGCACACCCGGCAGAGATCTTTATGGGAGACACCGGTTCATTGGCAATCGGTGGATTAGTCGGAATTATCGCGTTAATGATACACCAGCCATTTACTCTAATCATTGTGGGCGGTATTTTCGTAATGGAAGCAGGTTCAGTAATCTTGCAGGTAGCATCTTTCAAAAGTCGGGGGAAAAGAATTTTTCTAATGTCTCCCATTCATCATCATTTCGAATTAAAAGGATGGAAGGAAACCAAGGTTGTTATTCGATTTTGGATTCTATCTTTACTTTTTGCACTAATCGGTTTGGCAACCCTGAAATTGCGATAAGATGAATGATATTTTGGAAAATGGGGAGGAACTGCGACAAAACTATGTCGCAATTCTTGGCGCGGGTATCAGCGGAAATGGGGCATCTGCCTTATTGAAGCAATTAGGATGGGATCACAGGATATACGATGAGCAAGGGCGTGCCTTCACTGATGAGGAGGCACGTAAATGCTCAATCGTGATCTGCAGTCCAGGATTTAAGAAAGATCACAAATGGAGAAAAATTGCTCAGGATTGTAATAAAAAAGTAATTACTGAAACTGATTTTGCTTCTCGTTATACAAAAGCAAAAATAATCGCGATTACGGGCACTAATGGAAAGACAACATTAGCAACATTTCTTACTCATTTGTGGAATGCAGTTGGAAGAACTGCAGTATGTGCGGGTAATGTAGGGGTACCCTTAAGTCAGTTAGTTGCGGATGGCATAGAAGAGGAGACCACGGTGTTCTTGGAAGCAAGTTCGTTTCAGTCTGCGGATTTCGAGTTTACAAAGCCTGAGGCAACTTTATGGACTAATTTTGATGAGGATCACATCGATTATCATAAAACGAGGGAGAACTACTTTTACGCAAAAGCAAAATTGCTCGAATTAACAGCGAATGGATTGGTAATGGTGGGCCGAACAGTAAATGATTTTGCAAAAAAGATTCACTATAAACTACCGGTGCATTGCGAGGTGGTGGATCGTTCAGAGGTAGATAACATTAATTTTGATTCTGAACACTTCCTCTCTACCTATCCGCAACGGGAAAATATGGCATTGGCCTATTCCTTTGCGAGGAAAGAAGGAATTGATGACCTATTGTTTCGTAACGCGATAGAAACTTACACCCCAGAACCGCATCGCTTACAAAAAATTGGAAGTGTGGGAAAAGCAACTTTTTGGAATGATTCAAAAGCGACCAACTTTTCTTCGGCATTAGCTGCCTGTAAAAATTTCAAAGGGAATTTATTTTGGATTGGGGGAGGACGAAGCAAGGGGGGTATTCTCCATGAGTTTGCCAGTAAAATTAGGCCACTCGTCCAACATGCCTTCCTAATCGGAGAAAGTAGACAAGCCCTTGCCCAACTTTTTTCAGAAGCAGGATTTTCAAGTGTGTTATGCAACTCTCTTGAAGAGGCGGTAAGAAAAGCATTTTTTACCGTAACCGAAAAAACAAATATTTTATTGAGTCCCGGATTCGCAAGTTTTGATGATTTTAAAAACTACGAGCATCGAGGAAATTCTTTCAAAAAGTTTGTTTTGGATTTGAAGAATATATCATCTATGACTACCCCTGAAAGACTCGCTTAATTTCGTATACCAGTAAGAAATAAATACTATGAAACTCACAAAAATATTTGGAATTGTTTTATCACTACATGTGGGGGTTATCCTGCTTGTTATGTTTCAACCAGGTTGCCAAACGGGCAGCCAAAAAGATCCGGCCAGTACCACTGAAAAGAAGGTCGATCCAAAAGAAGAGATTGGTTCTTTTAATCAAGGGTTGTCGAAGCCATCCGTTCCGGCAGAGGTTCTAAAACCACCCTCTGGATTGAGTGAACCAACAAGACCGGTTGCAGGCGAATTATTTGTCCCCGGCGAAAACCTGGGCATTGATCCGGCACCCTTACCATCGATCATAGGAGAAGGTAGCGGAACCTCTGATTCTTTTGATCTCAGACCCACTGGTCTCACTGTTTATAAAATTGTCAAAGGAGATACCTTATGGGGCATCGCACGAAAAAATAATGTTACCTTACAAAGTATACTAAGTTCCAATCCGAGTTTATCGAAAAATTCAAGGTTGAAAATTGGTCAGGAAATTATGATATCAGAGGGCTCTGGTGTATCGGTTCCGTCAGTAATTTCTGCACCCGTGCAAACGCCTGCAGGAAGTTCAACTTATACGGTAAGGGGAGGTGACAGTCTCTCCCGGATTGCCAAAAACAATTCGGTTTCACTAAGCGACTTAATGAACGCGAATGGGATGAATCAAAATTCGATAATACGACCCGGTCAGGTCTTGGTATTACCGGGTGGGGCTGTGGTTTCACAATCTGCCCCCATTGCTCCGAGTATTGTCCCCCCAGGTTCCAGTATACACAAGGTCCAAAAAGGAGAAAACCTTACTCGAATCGCTTCAATTTACGGAACAACAGTGAAGCAAATCATGGAATGGAATAACTTAATTGATGCCGGTAAAATAAAGGTGGGCCAAGCTTTGGTAGTATCGGGAACGGGAGTTTCTGATAGTAGTCTATCTCCACAAGCGGATGCATTGGTAATTCCGGTAGTAGAGGAAGAATCCAGGGTGGAAGACTTTTTTAAGGGCGTAGTGGAAGAAAAGCCTATTATTGATGTGCCTGAACAACCGTAGTCGTTAGAGTTATCAATTTGGTGAATGTGGAAAGAAAAGAGTGGCGGAGACAATTCTAAGTAGAGGCGTAGTAAAACCCACTAATTGGATCACGGTCTACCTCATCGCAATTGCGCTGGGCTTGACCACCCTTGGTCTGGTTATGCTTTTTAGTGCCGGTGTTGTGCGCGATGCCCACTCTCTTTTAACCAAGCAGATTGTATGGGTGGGATTATCCGTTTTGATTGGTCTCTATGTTTCATTCATGAACTTAGAGTGGTTAAAAAAGAGGTCGTGGTGGATTTTTGGCTTTTGTGTGCTGGGACTCATTTTGACCTTGGTCCCCGGCATCGGAATTAAAGTAAATGGTGCCCAGCGTTGGATTGGTTTAGGGCCTTTACGAATACAGCCATCTGAATTCGCGAAAATTGGCTTGGTTCTTGGCTTAGCTGCTTATTTTTCTTCCCGACAGCGAGAAATTAAAACATTTGTTTCTGGCTTTTTAATTCCTTCACTTCTGATCGGGGTAATTTGTGGATTAATACTCAAGCAACCTGATTTTGGAACCTGCTTTTTATGTGGTGCAGTTGCCGCCACCATGATGTTTCAATCCGGAACAAGTTTGAGGTGGCTATTACCAATCGCATTTCTTGCCATTGCCGCTTTTAGCGTGCTTGTATATTTTGACCCCGTCCGTATCAGGCGGGTAACTTCTTTCTTGGATGTGGAGGCAAATGCAAATGATAGTGCCTACCAACTTTGGCAAGGTATGCTGGCCTTTGGAGTGGGAGGATTAGATGGGGTAGGCTTAGGAATGGGGCGCCAACAAATGCATTTTCTACCGGAAGCACATACCGATTTTATTTTTCCAGTTATCGGCGAAGAACTTGGCTTAATTTGTACATTGGGAATCGTGGCATGTTTCCTTTTCCTTTTTGTTTTAGTTGCATGGCGACTCAGGCAGGCACCCAAATTATACGATTACTTACTCGCCATGGGTTCCCTTCTTTTTATCTGCTTGCAAGCGATTATAAACATGGGAGTGGTGACAGGTTCGATGCCAACCAAGGGGATGTCGTTACCTTTTATCAGTTATGGCGGGTCGAACTTAATGGTTACTTTTGTTTTCTTAGGCATCATTATCAATGTCTTTCGCAATTGGGATAATCCAAAACTTCACCAACCAAGAGAAATAAGAGAGATATGAGGAATATTGTCATTGCATGTGGTGGAACCGGTGGCCATTTAACACCCGGTATCGCACTTGCTCAAAACTTGGAGGAGCGCGGTTATCCGTCCTGGCTTTTTATTAGCCAAAAGGCAGTGGATACCCGCTTGTCACGAAAGTACCCAAAACTAAGTTTTGAGGCAATGCCTGGGGCACCTCTAATTAAATCTCCTTTGGGAATGGCCCGATTTGGTCACGGTTTTCTCTTCTCTTTTCTTCGATCCTATCGTTTTTATGGTAAAATAGGGGCCGATGCGATGGTTGGGTTTGGAGGATTTTCTTCTTTTGGTCCGGCCATGGCTGCACGGGCAAGAGGAATTCCAGTTTTTATCCATGAGGCGAACCGGGCAGTTGGAAAAGCGGTGCGATTTTTGGCAAAACGTTCTACTCGCCTGTATCTACCTGAAGGGATGCATTTGGAAGGAATATCTCCCGATGTAATTCGCAATGTGGGCTATCCTTTACGCAAGGAATTTCGTAGAATTCCAAAAGAACGGGCCAGAAAGCAACTCGGGATTTCGTTGAGCGACCGCTTATTGGTCGTCTTGGGCGGGAGCCAGGGTGCAGCATCATTAAATCGGTGGGTAAAGGATCAATTAGAACCACTCGCTGCAGAAGGAATTTCGACTTATTGTTTGACTGGAATGAACAAAGAAAGTTCAGGAGTGGTACAATTAGAAGGCATGGGAGGCCAGACAGTAACCAACCGGTTTGTTTCGTTTACCGATGAAATGAATGCCGTTCTTTCTGCCGCAGATTTGGTTATTTCTCGGGCAGGTGCCGGGGCAATTGCGGAGATCATCCGTTGCCGAATTCCATCCATCTTAATACCGTATCCTTTTGCTGCCGATAATCACCAATTTTTAAACGCAGAATTTCTGGAAAGAAAAGGAGCCACGATTGTCTGCCCAGAAGAAAACATGGCAGAAAATCTTTTGAATGAAGTCCGCGAAGTAATGTTCAATGAAGAATTTCGCACCACTATACGCCGAAATTTATTCGCATTAGATAATGGTGATGTGGCCAATCGAATTTCAGACGATATTTCTCAGTGCTTAAAAAAACAGGCTCTCCACGATCCCGTTCAAGGTGGAATCCTTCGAATGATCGGATGAATAACCCCAAACGAGTACTGCTCTTAGGTGCGGGTGGAATGGGCATGGCTCCACTTGCCCTTTATCTGCATGGTGCTGGCGTTCAAGTAGAGGCTTATGATGATCGCTTTCGCGAGCCTCTACGCTCTCATTTACAAAGTGCTGGAATCGATGTACTTAGCGAACCCACTCCATTAAATAAACCCGATTGTATTATTCGATCGAGTGCCATTCCCTTAAATAATAAGGGAGTCCAAGGTTGGGTTGCCCAGAATATCCCGGTTTATCAACGAGGTGAATTCCTGGCTCGTTTTACGGCCAAAAAGAAGTTTTTGGCTGTTGTAGGCAGTCATGGAAAGACAAGCACTACCGGTATGCTCTGTTGGGCATTAGATCAGGTGGGATTCCAGTTTTCTTATCTAGTGGGGGGAATGTTTACCGATAATCAACTTCCTTCTGGGCGCTATGTTAAAGAGAGCTGGGTCATTTGCGAGGTGGATGAAAGTGATGGCACGATTGATTATTTCACACCCTCCGTAACCTTGGCGTTGAACTGTGATTGGGATCATGTCGATCAGTATGATTCAAAAGATTCCATGGGAGAAACCTTTCGCACATTATTTTCACGGACCACTTCTTCAATCATTACCCCCACGAATTCGGAACTGTCTGAATGGGCAAAGCTTGAAAATGAGTCCCTGTTGTCGACTTTTGATTTAAAGAGCGAACCTTCTGCATTCTTAGAAAATAACATTGCCGCTGTGGTTGCGGCAGGAAAAGTATTGGAGGTTGATTTATCCACATTGGACTACAGTAAATTTCCTGGGATCGAACGTAGACAATCAATACTCCACCAAAGCCCGACCCGGACAATTGTGGAAGACTATGCCCATCACCCCACAGAAATTAATGCATTTCTGAGCCGGCGTCGATTGGTACTTCCCCAGCATTCCTTACAAGTTGTATTTCAGCCTCATCGATTTTCCCGGACCCAAGCATTAGCCCAGAACTTTGCGGAAGAGTTATCTCAGGCAGATGATCTTCACCTCCTTCCGACCTATGCCGCATTCGAAGAATTTGACCCAGCAGGTTCTGTAGAGAGCTTGGTTGGTTATTTACCACCCCGGCTTCGGGAACATACCAACATCTTTTCCGATTTCACACAACTGTGTGACGAATTAGGACCCACTCCCTTAGAGAATAAAAAAGATCAAATTCTTTTTGTGGGGGCGGGAGATTTAGAAAAGTGGGCCCATGGTTTTTCGGCTTGGGAAAAAGCGAAAGGTAATAAATTGGATGCATTTTCTTACTACCTCGAAAAGAAGTTGTCTAAAAGTACTATTCTTCGTTCCTACGAACCATTGGCAAATAAAACCACAATAGGAGTGGGGGGAAGTGCAAGATGGTACGCAGAACCCGCCCACTCGGAAGATCTGCGTTCCTTGGTGGAGGCATGTAAACTTTTTAATATCCCCCGCGCAATGATGGGGCGGGGGTCCAATTTAATTGTACCCGATGATGGATTTGGTGGACTTGTCCTTCGCTTGCGTGGAAAATTTTGGAAAGAAATTACTTTCCGCGCCGAAGAATCCCTCGTGGTCGGAGCGGGTGCACGGTTAAATGAAATTTGTAGTTTTGCCTGCTTAAATGGCTTAAAAGGATTTGAATTTCTGGAAGGAATTCCCGGTACATTAGGAGGTGCATTGCGAATGAATGCAGGGGCAATGGGCTGGGAAACATTTGACCTTGTCGAATGGGTTTCCTTTCTATTACCAGACGGAAGTATTCGGGAAATCCTTGGTACCGATTTAAATGTGGGATATCGATATTGCCGGGAAGCATTTGACGGAATTGCACTGCGGGCCAAGCTCAAATCGGAAGGGAAGTCCGATCACAGGGCAATTCGTAAAGCCATTGAGAAATTAGCGAAGCGCCGGCGCTCGACACAGCCTCGGGAAGCAAGTGCGGGTTGTATTTTTCGTAACCCGGAAGATGTTTCCGCTGGTTTCCTCATTGAAGACAGTGGATTGAAAGGCGAACGGGAGGGCGGAGCAGTCATCTCCAACCAGCATGCTAATTTTATTCTTAATCAAGGAGGTGCAACTGCCGATGAGGTAATTTCTTTAATCCAACGAGTTCGTGCGAGAATTAAGGAATCAAAAGGACTGATTCTTGAACCAGAAGTCACTCTGATGGGGAAATCGTGGAATGAATATTTATCTTAGAAAGAAATGATTATGAATAAAAATTTTAAGATTGTTGTATTAGCTGGCGGTGTTGGACCGGAGCGTGAGATTTCAAACCGTACTGGAAAAGCACTTTCTGAAGCATTAAAGAAAAACTTTCAAGTTGAACTAATTGAATTAACCGAAGAGCAACTCCCCACTGGCATTAATCCGGAAGAGTGTATCGTTTTCCCTGCCATTCATGGTACTTTTGGAGAAGATGGCCGATTGCAAAAAATGCTGGAAGGCAGGGGAATCAATTATTCTGGAAGCGATTCCCAATCAAGTCGTCTGTGTATGGATAAGTTTGAGTCCAAAAAAGCAGTCGCCAAATCTGGGGTTCGAGTCGCTCCCGATGTTGTATTTCATCATCCAAGTGAAGTGAATATACCGGAAGTTCTTTCTTCTCTTGGTCAGGATTTAATTATTAAACCAACCGATCAGGGGAGTAGTGTTGCCTTGTATGTTCTTCATGGGGAAGAAGAATTAAGGAACACGCTCAATCAAATCGATCCGGGGAATTGGATGGTGGAGAAGCGTATTTTTGGCCGGGAAGTTACAGTGGGGATTCTGGGGGACTGTTCCATGGGCATAGTGGAGGTTATTCCCAAAGGGGGAGTCTATGACTTTGAAAGGAAATATTCTTCCGGTTCCACAGAGTACCGGTACCCCGCCGTACTGGATTGTGAAATTGAGAACGAGGTAAAATCATTTGCACTGGATTCCTTTCGAGCCTGTGGATGCAGAGATTTTGCACGAGTCGACTTTATCATTTGTGAAGACGGGCATGCTCATTTTTTGGAGGTTAATACTTTACCCGGACTTACCGAAACAAGCTTACTGCCGAAAAGTGCCTCTTGTTCGGGGTATAATTTTGAACAACTATCCAATCAACTTCTACTCCCTGCATTGGACCGCTTCAATGAACATGTTCTTCTCAGCGTGTAGAATTTACCATGACTAATAAAAAGAATAAAAATCAAGACGGACTTTCCGGGAACTGGAAGAAATTAGCCCCCAAATCTTCTCGGAAACCAGCGTCCAGAGCCGCATTTCGAAAAAGATTACTGGGTATCACCAAGGTGTTTGCACTAATTGTAGTGCTATGCTTAGTGGGAATTGTCGTTCAGTTTTTTCAAGAGCGTAGCCAACCGAATTCGGGTCCCCTTGATATTACTGGTTCTGGTATGCCCGTTTCCAAATTGATGTTCGTGAGCGATGGGGTATTACACAAGAACTGGTTCCAAAATTGGTTCGGTCCATTACGAAATCGAACCCTTATGGATTTGGATATCGAAAAAATCCAAAAAGAATTAAAAAAAGAATCTCAAATCTCATTCGCCCGGGTAAGCAGGCAATTTCCTTCCACCCTCAAGATCGAATTGAAGGAAAAAAAGCCAATTTTGCGCCTCTGTTTACGTTCCAAAACAAAAGGGGAACAAACATGGTTGGTTTCCTCGGATGGATCACTTTATCTCGGTACCTGCTATAGTAATGCCAGCCTGGTTCACCTTCCTTTCTTGAATATAGAACCGTCTCTCCTTACTCCAAACCCAGAGGGGAAGGGCTATGCAAAATTGGAGGGCATCACTGCGGTCGCACCCCTCATGGAACTCGCCCGTAGGGAATATCCGGGATTTTATCAGAATTGGAAGATTATTTCCTATCAAAGACCCCATGATAATGATCCTGGTGCACATATCCATATTAAGTCAGGAAAAGTTCGAAATTTACGATTTGCACCACAGGGTTTTGCGGCACAATTACGTCGTTTAAAATATCTTTTAATGGAATCCGATTTTCGAAGGACCCCCGTTATTGAATCAATTGATTTATCCCATGACCGCTCGGTCTTTGCAAAACTAAACCCCTCGTAATTTTGTCCTCTAAGAACACAAAATTGAACCCGATCACAAAATGAGTAAAATTATTGGTGCTGTAGAAATTGGAACTTCCAAAGCGAAAGCTCTTATTGGCGAGGTTGCAGAGAATGGAAGTTTAAATGTGGTGGGAATGGCTTCTCGTCCGAATGAAGGAATGCGAAAGGGAGAGATTGTTGACTTTCGAAAAGCCGCGGCTGCAGTTCACTCCGCCTTGGAGGATGCGGAAAAGATGTCCGGTACAACAGTGGATGAAGTGTACCTTGCACAGACTGGTTCTCATTTAAAAGGTCACATGCTTCGGGGTTCGGCATCGGTTGCCTCTTCAGATAACCGAGTGGATGTATCGGATCTTCAACGAGCCGCGGAAGAAGCAAAGCGTAGAAAACCAGATGATGGACGAACCTATGTCCATCATGTCCGCACTCCTATTTTATTGGATGGTCGTATCGTACAGGATCCTGTTGGCATGTTTGGATCGAAGGTCGATCTGGGCTATTGGTCTATCGATGGGGACGACCAGGCAATCAAACAGGCACTCCATGTGATCAGTAATTACAGTTTGGAGGTAAAGGACTTAATTCTTTCTTCAATTGCATCTTCCACCATGATGGCCGGCCCCGATTTGAGAAGAGCGGGTACTTTGGTTATCGATATGGGGGCGGGAGTAACAGATTTTGCTCTCTACCGGCAGGGCTTTGTTGCCTGTACTGGCGTCATTCCCGTCGGAGGGGATCATGTAACCGGGGATTTAAGTATGGGGTTACGTGTACTCGAGCCCTATGCCGAAAAGTTAAAAATCGAACATGGAAAAGCAATTTCAGACCCCATGGATGAAGGGGAGGATGTCTGGATTATTGGTAACAAAACAATTGGAGACCGTTCCATTCCCAGAAAAGCAATTACCGATGTCATTCATGTTCGTATTGCCGAATTATTTGAAATATTAAGTAAGGAACTGGAAGGCTTATTGGATCCGGATGAATTAAAGGGAGGAATTTTATTAACGGGAGGTGCTTCTCTTCTCCCTGGAGTGGAACAGATCGCCAGTAAAATATTGGGTTTTACTGCCCGACGGGCTAGTTTTCCAACCGGTATTGATTCGGAACTCGCACAGCCAGAAAATGCAACCGTCCTCGGACTTTTGCATTATGGATTGGAAGACCATGGATTACCGGGACGCAAGAAAGAAGAAGTGGAAGCTGGCTTCCTCGGTAAATTTCGAAAAATGGTGGGACTCGGAGCACAGAGCTAAACCGAATAAAAATAGACATAACACTGAAAGAATATCCTATGAGCCAAGACAATTTATTTCCCCAAGAAACCAATTTCTCACCCGAAAATGAAATCCCGGGCATACGGGCTAAAATAATTGGAATCGGAGGGGCAGGACTTTCTCTCGTGGATGGTTTACGATTTGATAACTTTCAAAGTGTCGAGCACCTGGCTGTGGATGTGGACAGTCGGGCACTCTCTGATTCGATTGCAGGAGAAAAACTCGCCTTTGGCCGTCGACATACCCGTGGCATGGGAACCGGGGGGGAGCATACCCTTGCCCGCAAAGCGATGGAGGAGGAAAAAGATGTTATTCGCAAAAAACTCGAAGGGGTTGACCTGGTCTTTTTACTGGCTGGATTAGGGGGAGGAACGGGTGGTGGAGCTGCTCCGGTAATTGCCCGATTAGCAAGGGAGGCAGGTGCACTTGTCTTTGCCTTTACTCCACTACCTTTCAGCTGGGAAAAAAGCAGACACTCCATGGCCGAGGAATGCCTCGCCGATCTGCGTAAGTTTGCCAATGCCGTGGTTCCATTACCCAACGATTCACTATTACAAATGGGAGGTGCCGATGCCACTGCCCTGGAATGTTTTGCCGAAGCGGGGAGAAATGTAAGTAAGGGAATTTCTGCCATCTGTTCACTCGTATTCCGAAGGGGAATGATCGATGTTGATTTTGTTCACCTTCGCAAAGCCTTTAACCGCAGAGCCGGAAGAACTTTATTTGGATATGGAGAAGGAGATGGAGAAGATGCAATTCGGCAGGCCGTTCGCGAGCTCCTTTTATGTCCCATGTTACACCTTCCAGATGTTTCAAAAGCAGCAGATGCATTGTTAATACTGATAACGGGAGGTACGGGTATGGGAATGGCTGCTCTTCAACAGGTCTCCAGTGAAATTCGCGAGGAATTCAAAGCGGGAGAACATATTGTATTTGGTGCTCATGTGGATGAAAATATGGGCAACCGGGTGCAAATTACAGTCTTAGGCGCCACTGATTTGGAAGCGGGTATACCTACCGCCGATGTGGCTCCCACTGCCAAAGAAGTAATTGCGGTTCTTCCCAAAAGTAAAGTGGCACACACTTCCAAATTAGCGAAAGAGAAAAAAGGATCGAAATTAAAGACAGTTCCTGCAGCACCTCGGAATAAGAAAAAGGATGACCTGGATCAAAATACCTTTGAATTTATGGAGGCAGAAAATCAACGGGGGATCTTTGGCGATTTACCTTCCCGAAATATTTATGCGGGAGAAGATTTGGATGTTCCTGCCTATCTTAGGCGAGGCGTAAAAATTTCGATCTAAAATCGATTTCCGGCCCTTGATAGGGGTGAAAATGTATCCAAGTTCTGATTTTCCATAAAAAACCTGTTCCACAACTCATCCCATTGGGGTCAGTTTATGGATAGGGCAACCATCGAAAAATTGTCACGTCCGTAAAATATTGTTACGGAGTTAGTTCAATCCATTCTTTTTGTTTTTCGTCGTAGAATCCCTTTTCGCTTAGGTAATAGCGCCATACTTCGTCGGTATGGAAATAGAGCCACGGATACGCACTCTCCTTCGTCCATATCCACTTTAGGTTGTCATTGTATAACCAGACGGACTGGTCGGATAATTCGACTGGATAAACCCATCCCAGGCCAATATGGAAAATCCACGACTTCGCCGGGTCAAACATCGTACCGAGCCATGAACCGGTTCGCCATTTGGTCTTCCCGTCCCTTTGCGTCCCGATTCGCAGGGCAGGGGCCAGACTGGGATCCTGGTAGTCTCCGCTTCCAAAATATTCATCATCCTCCTCCAAACTGAGGATATTTCCATCCCTATCACTAAACTGGGTTGGAATCGATGTAGAATTAGTGGGAGATTTTTGCTGTTTTACAATAAAGTGAAGATGGGGCCCGGTTGAAAATCCCGTATTTCCCGAGAGACCGATCACCTGTCCCAGACTTACCCAGTCGCCCACTTCTACCAATGCCCCGTTTTGCTTTAGGTGGGCATAATTTGCCTGGCTCCCGTCCTCGTGTCCGATCAATACAAAATTCGCCAGTGCGGTGTATTCCTCGGTCAGTCCTGCCACATTGGAATCCTCCTTTAAATGAAGCACCCGGCCCTCCCGGGCAGCATAGATCGGAGTGCCGATGGGAAGGGTCCAGTCAATCGCATAGGTTCCTTCATGGCTAAAACTGCCAAAGTATCCCTGTCCGATCGAATAAGAGGAATCGGAAGAGTAGGGGAGCCGGTAGATATAATCATCATTATGATTCTCTCCTGAATATCCAAAATTCCATACATATTTCCAATTGTAACTAAACCCCTTACTTAAACTGATATAGTTCAGCGACATTAAATAGGTATCTCCCTTTCCTTTTACATTGAACAGAGTCTGACTGGTAGAAGGGGCGAGATTGTCCAGAGTGGTGAAGGTAATGACCACACTGTACTCGGTATTCACCGTGGTGCGGGCAATCAGATCAATCCGAGATCCCACATCATTGGTAATGATGGTCAGTTCATCATCCGCCCCGTGGACAGGGGTGATTCCCCAGCAAATGGAGAAAATCAGAAAAATCTTACCGGTAACTAAATAATTTTTCACTTTAATATCTATTTTATTCTAATTTTATAAACCTGGCAAAACAAAGAACCCATATTGTAACTCTGTAGTATGCAAAAACCTTATTTTACGATTGTCATATTTTACCAAAAAAAATTTCAGGTATGTTTCATAAAAGGTGAAAGATGAAATTTAAAATTACATTGTAAATATTAGATAAAAAACCTTGCTCATACAAAAAGATATACATTTACTCTTTTTTAAGCCCTTTTCGTCTACTTTTTACTCATGAATATCCTTAAATTATTCCCTTTTCTTGTTCTTTTAAATGCCGGTTTTGTTCACGCCGCTCCTGAAATCCTTTCCTATTCCGGGAAGATGAGCGTATCTGGACAACCTTACAATGGAACGGCCGAGCTCAAGATTGCCCTGGTAAATCGAACCGGTACTTTTTCGTACTGGACCAATGACGGAAATTTCACCACTCCACAGGAACCGGCACAGGCCGTCTCTGTAAATGTAGCCAATGGGATTTATACCGTCCGCTTGGGAGATAGCACAATCACCAACATGCAGGCATTACCTGCTTCCGTTTTTAA